>JAEOSP010000270.1 GCA_016840305.1 Candidatus Hodarchaeota archaeon | reverse complement strand
TGAGAAACCTGAAATTATTTCACCTGAAAATGGGTTTAAATTCTCTAAAGGAGAAAAAATCAATTTCGAAGGCTTTTGTTCTGATCCTGATCTTCCATATGGCGATAAATTAACATTTTACTGGTCCTCGGATATTTCAGGAAAACTGGGCACTGGAAGTAACTTGAATAGAATGAAATTACCGGCTGGAGAGCATGAAGTTACTCTAACAGTAGAAGATCTCTCCGGCAACTCCAGTTACGCAACAATAAATGTTGCAGTATTAAACACGGAATCTTCCACACCTAACATACTATTTACAGGCACAAGTATGATGATTGTGATTATTATAATAATATTAATAATGATATTTATTTTCCTAAAAAAGAAAAGAACTGGTTTGGATAAGAAACAAGTTACTAAAACAAGCGCGGGGGGATTCACAGACTTTTCTTATATAAATCCTGAATTAACTCCATCAGCTGATTCCATGGGTGCACAGCCTTTACCAACTGGTCAAACATCTACAACTGCAAAATTGAAACCTGTTACACCTAAACCAACTTCTGAATTATCTTTAGCTTTACAAAAACTCCCAGAACCATCCTTATCCACCACACCAAAGTCACCAATATTAAGTTATCCATCCCGGTTGATTGGTCGCGATCATGAAATGAATGAATTAAAAGGATGTATGGAGGGAGCTGTACAAAGTGAACCACATACAATTTTAATCACAGGCGAAGCTGGAATCGGCAAAACCAGGTTGGTAGATGAACTGATGCAGGTTGCCCAAGCTAGAGGTTTCCAAATCCTTTCCAGCAAATGCGAATATGAATCCCTTACACCTTATATGCCGTTTATTAAAGCTTTAAAATTTGGTGGCTTAGATCATTTATTTGCCGAGGAGGTACCAAGGGTTGAGGCAGTGTATTTAGTGACACACGGTGGTGTGTTAATTAAAGAGGTGTTGCGCCAAGAGACAAAGCTTCGGCCAGACATTTTTGCCTCCATGCTGACTGCGGTGAGTAATTTTGTTAAAGAATCACTGTCAATTATGTCGGGTAAAGACAAGGAAGGCGAATTGAACACTCTAGGTTATGAGAATTACCGTATTCTAATTGAAAGTGGCAATTCCGCAAACCTGGTTGTTTTATTGACAGGAAAAGAAAATGAATTCCTAATCAACGATATTAGAGACATCCATTTAAATGTTGAAAAGAACTATGAAATAGCTCTCAAGACTTGGGATGGGAATGAGAAGAAGATAAGTGGAATTGAACAATTAATGATGCCTATTATTACTTCTGGCAAATACGATGGTGTTTATTATAGCGAGCATGATCCTAAAGCTAAACGGGATTTATTGTTCGAGAATGTGGCTATGGGCTTGGTTAGAAAATCAGAGGAGACACCATTGCTGTTATGCATCGAAGATCTACAATGGTCAGACCCATCTTCATTAGCCTTGTTATATCATATCTCAAAAAACTCGAAAAACAGTAGATTTGTGATATTAGGCACATATCGTCCCGAAGAAGTGACCTTAAAAAAGGATACCGGGCGACCTTTAACTGAAATTATGCAATTGATGGAACATGAGGGGCTAATTAATAAGATGGTACTTCCGAGATTACCAAAGGAAAGCACTACAGAGCTCTTGACCTCTATACTTGGAGGTGGTGATAGTGATGATGAACTCAGGAATTTTGTTTATCGCGAAACCGAAGGTAATCCATTGTTCATAATACAATTAGTGAAGTACCTGATTGAAGATAATATAATTATACATTCCGAGGGGACCTGGAAGTTAGCAAAGAATGTGGATGAACTGAACATTCCACCAAAGATTTATCAAGTGATTGCGCTACGCCTGGATTGCTTGGAAAAAGGTAGCCGTAGAATTTTGGAATATGCATCAGTTATCGGTGAAACCTTTTCTTCAACGCTACTTGGAGAGGCTTTAGGTTTACCGCGTCTGGAATTGCTCGGCCAGCTTCGTGTACTTGAGCAAAAGCATAAATTATTGCATTCTGATAATGGAAACTATCGATTTGATCATGGCAAGATCAAAGAAGTTGTTTATTCTGAAATTCCCATGGAACTGAGAACAGAATACCATTCAATCATCGCGAAGATGATTGAGAAATTGAATAAAGATAAGCTACATGAAGTGATTGAGGAACTGGCATTTCATTATTATCAATGCAAGAATAAAGAAAAGGCTCAGTTTTATCTTCTTGAAGTCGCGAAAAAGGCGAAGAAGAATTATTCGAACTCCGAGGCAATTAGATTCTATCGCGAAGCACTAGAATTAGAAGTAGATGTGTCGAATCGAAGAGATATACTAGATTCAATTGGAAGGATTTACGATTTAATGGGAGAATATGATCAAGCTTTGGAGTCATTTTCAGCTGCATTAAAATTAACAACAGATCCAAAAAAGTTAGCAGAAGTAAAAGCAAAGCTAGGGATTATTTATTTGAAAAAAGGAGATTATGATAATTCTCTGAGCCTCAGCACCGAAGCTCTAGGTTTAGTAAAAGGAGAATCCAGTTCCGAGGAAGCACTTGCTTTAGAAACTATTGGTCATGTACACCACCGCAAAGGTGATTACGATAATGCCATTAAACATCACAAAAAAGGTTTGGAAATACATCAAAAAGTTGGTAATCAAAAAGGAATTGCCAGTAGTTTTCAAAACCTCGGTATGGTATTTCTAGATAATGACGACTACGGTAAGGCTCTTAAAAATTTTAAATCCGGCCTAAAGCTTTTTGAGCAACTAGGGGACAATCAAGGCATTCAAAATTGTTTTAATAATATCGGTATGCTGCATTTTCATAAAGGGGAATACAAAAAAGCCTTCGAGTATTATGAGAAGGGCTTTGGAATAATAGAAAAAACTGGTGATCAAAGTAATAAAGCGCTTCTTCTACTCAACATTGGCCATTCGTTACTATTAATCGGTGAAACCAAAAAAGCTCTTGATAACTTAGAAAGGAGTCTTGCAATAAGTAAAAATAACGATCTTCATATGGTGACTGCATGCAATTACTGGGTAATGTCGGAAGCGTATATTGAGTTGGGAAACCTTAATATGGCATTGGATTATTGCAATCGTGCCTTTGATTTATCAACAAGGCTTGGTAATAAGGAGATTATAGGTTCGCTGAGGAGAGTATTAGGAATAATACATAAGAAAAAAGGTAACTGGGAACTATCGATTGAGAATTTCAATGAAAGCATAAAAGTTTTATCCGAAATTGTGAATGAGAAAGAATTGGGCGACTCATATTATGAATTTGGTCTGATGTGGAAGGAAAAGGGAGAATCAGAATTAGCGAAAGAAAACCTGAAAAATGCCTATGATATCTTTGAGAAATTGAAACTAATCAATAAAAAAAAGAATGTCAAGACAATTCTTGAAGCGCTTTAAAATGTGACAATTATAATCGTATTTTAATAGGTGAATAGTTGAAGATAAAAAAGAAGATCGTCCTTCTTGGGGATAGTGCAGTAGGCAAGACAAGTCTTATCCGACGATATGTGTTCAATCAGTTCGAAGACTACTATATAAGCACGATTGGCACAAAGGTCACCATGAAAGAGCTGACGCTTCCCGGACCCGAGGAAGATATTGAGCTTACCCTTATCATTTGGGATCTGATCGGTCGCGAGGGATATTCTGCATTGCATGCACGAAGCTTTGTAGGCGTGAATGGAGCCTTATTAGTTGTCGATCTGACCCGGCGAGAGACGCTTAATACTCTTGAGAGGTATTGGATACCCTCTCTGTTTAAGGTGGTGGAAAGTGTACCTTTGGTTTTTGCTAGTAACAAATCAGACCTGAAGGGTCGGTTTGAATTTAAGCCTGAGGAACTAAATGAGTTGGCGATGAAATATAACATTGGTTACGATAAAATACTCCCAAAATCATTAGTAACATCTTACGAAACTAGTGCGAAAACAGGTAAGAATGTGGAGAATGCATTTGAAAGTCTTAGTTATTTATTAACATCCACCGAAGAAGTGGTGGATCCTGTGAAAGATCTTTATGAAGCGCTGGTCGCAACAGACACGAAGAGGACTTTCGACAAGGATTTGCCCATCAGTGTCTTGGATGCAATAATAGTGGATTTTTGCGAAGGCTTTGAGGATTCCAGGTTGGTAATGCCCATTCTACGCCAAGAGATCGCTCGTGCAGGGATTGACATAAGAAGCCCGTCCAAGGAAGGTATTCTTAAGCTTACGGAATATCTTGCAGAGACTGAGGCTGAGTTTAAGGATGAGAAAACTATCTCTGCTAATTTTAGAAGAAGGTTGGATTGGACGAAGGGGATTGGAAAATAATAGGTTATAGGTTAAAGGACAGAGGTTATAGGGACCTTTCTCCTATCACCTTCCATCTATCACCTAATACCTTTTTGTTGTACCCCCTTGTGGCCACAAAGGTTTATATTACGCACCTAAAAAAGCTCTGATTTGTTGTTTTAAGGATTTATTTACGCATGAGTAAAGGTCCACTTGTGGTCGCATAAAGCTATAACCACTATTTTGATTTGAATTAATAAAGGAGGTTAGTGAATGAGAAAAACGAAAGCAATTGTTTTGGCAATGGTGGTAGTGGTATCATTGTTAGCACTAGCATTGATGCCACCAGCGGCTTCAGCACCAGAGAAGAAAACTACGACAAGGCCCATTGAGGACTTTATCGAGGCACAGGGAACTTATATTGATCCATCATGGCAGCTACTTTGGTGGAACAATGAGGGAGATAAGGTTGCGCTTATAGATTACGCAGGCCTCATAAATTGGTACATTGGTGAGGCGAGCGATGGAGAAATGTCCTCTGGTATCGAATTT
>JAEOSP010000269.1 GCA_016840305.1 Candidatus Hodarchaeota archaeon | reverse complement strand
GCTTTAGCTGCCGTGCTTGGAGGTACTCAGTCACTTCATACTAATTCAATGGATGAGGCACTTGCACTTCCTTCCGAAAAAGCAGCAAGAATTGCACTTAGGACTCAACAGATTATCGCTGAGGAAAGTGGTGTTACAGATACAGTTGATCCACTTGGCGGCTCATATTATATCGAATGGCTTACTAACAAAATGGAAGAAGAGACTTATGGGTATTTTGATAAGGTCGAAAAACTTGGTGGAGTTATCCCAGCAATTGAAAAGGGATTTTTCCAACGTGAAATTGCTGAGGCTGCATATAAATACCAAAAACAATTTGATGGAAGTGAACGGATTTTTGTGGGTGTAAATAATTATACAACTGATGAAGAAATTTCTATCCCCATTCTTAAAATGGATGAAAAGGGCGAAGAACGCCAAATTAATAGGCTGAAAAAACTTAGAAAAGATAGAAACAACCAAAAGTTTGAAAGAAATATTAATAATTTGAGAAAAGCGGCTAAAGGAGATGAAAATTTGATGCCTTATATTCTTGACTGTGTTCACTCTTTTGCAACTCTTGGTGAAACTTGTCAAGTTTTGAGGGATGTTTTTGGAGAGTATGTAGAGCCTGCAGTTTACTAGGAGGATAAAAAATATGGAAAGAAAAATTAGAGTGCTTGTAGCGAAACCTGGACTTGATGGTCATGATCGTGGTGCTAAGATTGTTGCTCGTGCATTGCGCGATGCTGGTATGGAAGTGATTTATACTGGTCTGCATCAGACTGCTGAAATGATTGTTGAGAGTGCAATGCAAGAAGATGTTGATGTTATTGGTCTTAGTCTTTTATCTGGTGCACATATGACATTATTTATTGATGTAACTAAACTCCTAAAAGAAAAAGATATGGACAATGTTTTAGTGGTTGGCGGAGGAATAATTCCTGAACAAGATGCTTCAAAATTAAAGAAGGCAGGTGTAGCTGGAATTTTTGGTCCTGGGACACATTGTGAGGATATTGTTAGTTTTATTAAAAAGAACGTGAAAAGATGAGTGATATTGCCTCCAAGGTTTTGAAGGGTGATCCTCGATCTATCGCTAGATTGATTACTCTTGCTGAGAATAATGATCCTGTTGCAACTAATGCGATGAAAGATATTCATCATCATACTGGTGATGCTCATGTTATTGGGATTACTGGTGTTATGGGTAGTGGAAAAAGTACACTAATTTTTGAACTTACCCGCAAATATAGAAAAAAAGGTTTAAAAGTTGGAATAATTGCTATTGATCCTACAAGTCCTTTTAGTGGTGGGGCTTTACTAGGTGATCGAGTAAGAATGATGGAACTTGCCACTGATGACGGTGTTTTCATTCGCAGTATGGGAACCCGCGGTATGCTAGGTGGTCTTACTAGTGCTGTGTATGATGTTGTAGAGATTCTTGATGCGTCTGGTAAAGATGTTGTTTTAGTAGAAACAGTGGGTGTTGGTCAGGCTGAGGTTGATGTAATAAAGATTGCTGACACTACTCTTGTTGTTTTGGTGCCAGGTCTTGGTGATTCTATTCAAACAATCAAGGCTGGCATCATGGAGATAGCTGATATTTATGTAGTGAATAAGGCAGATAGATCAGGTGTTGAACAAGCGGTTGCTGAGTTAGAATCTTTGATTGATATTTCATGCTCTGGGAAAGATAGAAAAATTCCTGTACTGACAACTGTTGCAAAAGAAAACAAGGGAATAGTTGAACTTGTTAAAGAAATCGAAGATCATGAAAAATATTTGAAAAAAACAAAAATGTTTGATGTTCAACGTAGGAAACGATACGAGGCTGAACTTATAGAGATTATTCGAAAAAGATTGATGAATTTTATTTTTGATGAATCAACCTTTAAAGGAAAAGTTGAATCACTTATTGACCAAATTAGTAATAAAGAAGTTGATCCTTATACCGCTGCCAATGAGATTCTTGGTAAGATTTTGAAATAAAGTAAAGAGATTATTATAGGAATAATCTCTCAAATATTTGTCCAAGTAATGGGAACCTTTGTTGAATTATTTCAAATAAGTTAAATGTGGCAGTTCTGGTCCGCCCAGTGTGTATCTCTAATTCTGCCCAGTCACTTTCCTCATCAAATATGTCTTTTACTTTTGCATATACTTTGTATGTAGTCTGAGGATCCATCCACACATGACTCTTCTTTATAGTATCTCCAGAATCATATGGTCCTAACCAACCTGTAGAACCTCCATCACTCCAGCTGATATATACCCATGCAGGATCATTATCTGGTTCAGTTATTGTAACACGATAATCATATGATTTATGAGGTAACACCAAGTATTGCTGTCCTCTTAGTTTTGGAATAGGGGGAATTATGTTTTCGACCATTATTTCTAATGGTTCTGACCATTCGCTTTCTTGATTGTTTATATCCTTAGCTTTCACAAGCAGAGTAACTGGTCCACGTTCTGCCCATGAGTGTGAAGCAACAACTGTTTCTCCTGATGCATATGGTCCTAACCAACCAGTATTTGTTCCATCGCCCCAATCAAACCAATAAGAAATGTCTTCTCCTTCTGAATCAATTGAAAATGTTTCATAATCGCACATAACATCACAATCAGGTCGCTCATTTCCAGATGGTTTTTCTGGTGCATCAGGTGCTTTATTGAGGAAAAATGCTTGTTGATTATATAGATAATTGTGAGCAGTAACAGTTAACGTTACTTCATCATCTGTTGGATCAACCAAATCAAGTATTGCTACTCCAGAACTATCAGTGACTCCTTTTGTATAAATTCCATCTTCTTGAATTGCACATGCTAGAGCCCCTTCAATAGGACTACTGCCATCCATTACAGTTACCTCTAGTTCATCTGTAAGAATCTCATATGTTACATCAAGACTGTCTGGCATCCATGTCCAGACTTCCATGGTTGGATCGCCGTGGACATGAAACATTTCAAAGGTTGTTCTTGAAACTTGTTCATTAGGAGTCCATGGATATGGAGCACATCCTCCTGGATCAACATAAACATCATACATCCAGAATTTTCCATAATTCAATACTTGAGATATCCTATAAACTGCTGTTGAATATGGATTTGTACCGCCATCAGGATAATCAGGATCAAAATCTGGCCACATTGCATCATAAAGTCCAACGCAAAGTTCATCGTTATAACCACTATAACTTACTCTGCTTGAGGCGATAACTGCAGCGAATCCGCTATTTTCAACTCTGATACCTATTTCTCCAATTGATTCCCAATTTCCGCTATTTGTATCTGTTTCTCCATCAAACCATCCACTATCACAATGAAGAGCATACATTATTGGAAGCAT
>JAEOSP010000268.1 GCA_016840305.1 Candidatus Hodarchaeota archaeon | reverse complement strand
CTGTAAAATCCTGTAGTATAACCCGGGCAGGCATGTATGGAATATCCACTTCACCAGTTCCTTTCGGCCAATTTGCAATTGCCTTGACATTATCTTTGGTCACTAGATAACCGTCGTAATTCCTAATTGCATTTTCTAGTAGAACCCGAATGGAAAATGGAAGGGTTTCAATATTCACTCCGTGTTTTTTTAACTCATCTATTCGATAAACAACCAGTTTCTTTGAACCATAGGTTTCTTTGGTTTTCAACTGTTTGATTTCATCTTCAGCAATCTCTACCATATACAAGTTTATTTCAAGTACGATGATTATATTTATTGTTATTGTATAATGTTAACTCAACGATTTTTAAACCTCATTACAGTGAGTTTATCAGAACCGAAACTAAAGCAAATAACTGACAAAACATCTATTGTTCACAAATTGGTAAGGTATCCATATCTACATGTATTGGGAAGAACTTGTAATTTTTAATGGAATTGTATTTGGTATCATTATTATTGTCAAGTCTTTCATGTTAAATGAATAGGTATCATTCCCAAACACATGTGTTAAGTGATTGTATGTATTTTGATATCCAGAGACTGAAAATGGACGAGTAAGGTGTAATCGAGGTTTTCTTATTATCTTTGTTGGTAGTATGTAACATATTAAATTAGCAAAAATGGTGCACGAGCCGGGATTCGAACCCGGGTCACGTCCGCTCTGCGGACAGCATGGCAGGGACTTGTACAAATCAAAAAAATTCAGATTTAATATACTACCGCTATACTACTCGTGCAGACTTTATTTGTATTAATTAGTCATCAATTAATACAAATCTTGGTAACAACTTGCATTTTAAAACTCGATCGATAGTTATCTCACATCTATGACTATTTACTCAGAGTAATTTCCGATATTTTTATTGTTTATTCATCTGTAAGATATAAAATCCTGTTGAATTATTGCAATCTCTAGTTGAATTACCATCAATAAACTTTTTTTCTCTGCGTTAATTATTTACTTGGAGCAAATTTAGTCATGAGCGGAAAAAGAAAATCCAAGACTAAAAAGGAGTTAGTTGAAGAACTGAATTTGCTTCAAGAAAAGCTAAAGCGTAGTCAAAACGAGCTTCAAGAAACGAAGAATCATTTACAAGAAATAGGGATCAGCTTATCTGAATCAGATTTTGATCAAAATGATACTAAAACCACACATGAGGGTATTTTAATTCATGATAAAGGGATAATTCTAGAAACAGATAAATTTTTCCCGGAATTACTTGGTTATTCCAGGGAGGAAATATTAGGGACCAATGCGTTCGAATATATTCATCCTGATTATCGTAATGCAATCCAAGAAAAAGTAATGAATTCCGGCTACCTTGCCTCTGAAATGGTATTAACTCAGAAAGATGGATCTACGATGTACACATATGCCCTTGGAACACCCATTGTTTATAGGGGACAACATGCAAGACTGGTCTATCTTCGTGATATCACTGAATTGGAAAATATGCAACAAAAACTCAAATATTCTGAAAAGAAATTACGACAATTGATTGAAAACTCGCCAAATCGAATTGTTCTCCTAGATACTAAGGGAATTGTTCAGTATGTCAACTTTGTTCGACACCACGAGTCTACTGAAGAAGTTATTGGCGATGACATTTTAACTTATGTCAATCCAAATTCAAAGAAAATTTTCAAAGACTCATTTCGTGAAACTATCGAAAAGAGAGAAATGACAAGATTCGAAATTGATACTACCTGGGGATCTAGAGATCTTATTGAATTTCAACCGTTAATCGAAGATGGGGAAGTAAACGAAGTACTTCTGACTGCTGTTGATATTACATACAAAAGAAATATCGAACTTGAATTAAAAGAGAGCGAAGAGCGATACCGAATTATATTTGATTCTGCTCCAGTAGGTATTGTAGTATTTCAGAGTAACCGGTTAAAATACCTCAATAAAACTGCTCTCCAGATGTTCAAGTACTCTGATGAGAGTGAAACAGAAGGGAAACACGTAAGTGAATTTGTCGCAAAAAAAGAACTTGAAAAATTACTTAAAATGGAATGGTTACGAGCAGAAGGAGAAGAAATCCCCTCCGCTTACGAATCGATAGGTGTTACAAGTGATGGAACACACTTTCCAATTCATTTAGATGCAGTAGCAATCAAT
>JAEOSP010000267.1 GCA_016840305.1 Candidatus Hodarchaeota archaeon | reverse complement strand
TAAGGATTAGTTATTTCAGGTGGAGAATAAGGTATATAGGTCACACGTACTTCAACCTTAGAGCAATATAGCGTGAAAGATGGAGCCATAGGATCATTCTCCGTGACAACATCACAATCAAGATTTTGAATATCAATCCAAATCCAGGGGTCAGGTGCATTATAATCCCTAGTTATTTCAAACCAAGGTGACCAAATTCCAGAGACAATAGGTGTCTGATAAGGATGATCATTTCCATCAGCAGTTCCACCGAACACAGGCCGTATAATAGTATCCCGTATATAGCCTGAATAATAGGAACAAATCCTCATTTCAACCTTAGATATTGTGCCAAAATCAGTTCCTGAACAATTATTACTATCACAAAGCTCGACATCACCGTTTATCGTGGTTGAGGCATAATTGGATATACTTCCATCAACCATATTACCCGGATTTGTAGCCCATGCCTCACCAAAAGGTGAATTATCATAGCTGTCGAAGTAGTATGTAATCTGATCTGCATCATACCAATAAATCTCTGTATATTTCTCCTGATCAGCATTCAATGTTCCGATTTTTATAAACAATGTAACTGGAGCATTGTATTGACCTTCCCTTGATTTCACCTGAAGTTTATAATTTAATGACGGATTCCATTTTAAGTATAAAGACCTAGTAATTGTATCTTTGATGTTTTCCATGAGATAAAACTCTGCTTCTGTTAGATCGGTGTAAACGTTATTTAAATTCTGGTTTAGGTAATACATGGTATTGTTGACATTTATGTAATCACCTTCTGGTGTCATGTCTATCTGAATGTCTTTCCTCTCCCATCCGAAACCCAAAGTATATGGTATATTTTCTCCTAGATTCTTGATATATGGAATAACAGTGAGTTCGTTATCATCCACGCCGAGGTGGTAACGTATCGCAAGACGGAAATTATATCCCTTGTATGTGAGATCCTTCCAAAGTGTAGCATTCACATAGGTCACATAATCAGTATCAACATTTTTATTGAAACCACTGAGCTCATCAGTCCGATAGAGGAGATTCCACTGGTCGTTATTGTAGTATCCCAACATCATAATGTTGTGTGACCAGTATTCATCGTAATGGTTGGTCAGTTGCACTCCGCTATTTGTATCGAAATAATAGCTGTCATATTTGTTCCAGATGTGTAAAACATTTCTATTATCAAGCAATTCGTACCCGATTAAGGACGGATTACTCGGCGGATCAGTAAGATTTAAAGTCTCGTTATTTCCATATTCATCTATTACTGTGCATACTGAGATTGTCGCCTGTGCTGAAACATTAAAACTATATTCTGAGCTATTGTTAGTACTCCATGAATTATCAACTGCCCAGATAGTATAATTGTATTGTCCAACAAGCCAAGTATCTGAAAAAATATAATTGTAGGTATTGTTTCCGGTGTTATTCATGGTGAAATTCCCGGATGTGTTATTTGGATATGTGATGTTAACAGTGACATTATTCATCCCGCATCCGTTATCATCAATATCTGCACTGATGGTGATGTTATAACCGAATCCAACAGTTTCGGGAGTTGCAGAGATATTTGTTATCTCAGGCGTGGTCGTATATATGCAGTATATCGAGTAATTTCTTGACTCACTGCCATTCCAGCTTATAGGACTAAATGGACAACCATAGGTTTGATTTCTATACCTGCCCAGCTCAGTTGTTGCATTATCATAGGACAAGTTGCAGGTGTCATTGCTCCAACATGACAGGATATATTCTGTATTCATGGATAATTCGGGTTTGGGCTCCGAGAAGTTGTATGTAACCCAAGTTCCCTCCTCATCGGCGTTCAGGTTTTTTTCTTCGGTTGTACCTATTAATGCTGAACTCTCATCATTTGTATATATCAAGCATTTTGTTTTCGGTGATATCCCCGGAGTTGTCTGAACATAGGCAGTTATACTATCAGCAATTCCGTTGGCTGTCATAGTAAAGCTGGAACCGGTTATCTTATTTTTTATATTTTGATTATATCCACCTGGTAAAGTATATCCTATAACGTTTTTAGGCATTTTTACTTTGAGTGAACCCCAGTCACTTTCAGCATCATTTGTATCTTTTGCCTTGGCTTTAATTGTATAGGTTCCCTGTTCATACCAGGTATGACTCACTGTTACTTCCACACCAGAATCATAAGGTCCAATCCAATTTGTAAAGTTATTATCTCCCCAGTCAATATAGTATGAAACATCGTCTTCATCTGGATCTGTTGAATTGAAAATATAATTATACGGCTCCCCTACTTTTCCATTTGCTGTACCAGTTATTATTGGTGCTTCCGGAGGTAAATTATTGAACCCATACGTAACGAATTCAACATCCTGAGAAGGATCAGCCATACTCCAAT
>JAEOSP010000266.1 GCA_016840305.1 Candidatus Hodarchaeota archaeon | reverse complement strand
GTAGAAATATCCAAAGACAAATGGAAAATATTTGAACCTCAGACTGACAACTGGCTTTTTCCGTCAGAGGGTAAAATCTTTTCCTCAAATGATAAGGGAAACTTATTCACTGTCATAGAAAACCACAACATCGCCTTGGACAAGGAATGCGATAATCCAATGTACTCTAAAAAATGGAAGAACTATGGTGGAAAAGAATTTCTCCTAATCAACAAAGGCAAGCCAAAAGAGATCAGTGTACCAAGGATATCACCAACTTATGTTGTAAATGTTGGATTGATAGCTGACATATATCTCAAAGGTAATCTTACAGTAGGGTTTTACTATTGCAATGATACACAAGATCCTCAAAAATCTGCAGAACTATACATGAGAGAGATTGAAAAGTCTGGATTGTACTCAAAGAATGAGCTAAAACTGCTCAGGTACTACCAAGGACTGGTTCTTAATCCTAAACTTGAAAGCAAATCGCGGTATATTGCAATGGAGCTTGTAGAAAAAAACATGGGGTATGATAATAACTGGGATGTGTTATATATATGTGCCCGTAACAATAGTAAAGTTATGAGTGCACTCAAGTCAGCACTTGATCACATGAAGTCAAAGAACATCATTGACAAGGCAGAATATGAAAGTATTTTAGATAACAAGCCTTAGGAGTTAAAGATGGCAAAGTCACTGGGAAAATTAATCACTCAGCTCAGCAGGAAGTTGGTCGTTCCATTATTGTTAGTTCAAGCCCTTTGCCCTTTTGCTGAGTGCCAAGAACCTCGAGTTCCCAAAAAAGTGATCAAGGAATTGAACAGTATGTTCTGGAGGTCAGCAGTTGATGAATGGAAATATTCTGAGCCGATCTGGCCGTATTTGAAATCAAAAGAAGCTAAGATAAGGTTTGTCAAGCAGATCCTCACCCATGATAATATCAGTAAGCTTTCTTATTTGAAAGACGTCCATGTTTGCAGGCATTTTGCACGGAAGATGTATTTTAGATACAGCAAAAACAGACCAAAAGATTTTAACTTTTTTTACAATGTGAGCAAAGCCCCTGTCAAGTACAGAATACCGATTCGGGAAGTACATGTGAAATTTGGAGACGCGGAAAGACCTGAAGGCCATGTCATAAATTCAGTCTTTCTTGGAGGTGACAAGCTTAATTCAGAGAATTGGTTGTTCTTCGAACCACAGTCTGATGAATTCTTGTTTAGACAAAATCACAACCTCTGGAAAGATAAGGGGAATCATTTTGTAATAACGGAAGATCACAATCAACCACTTAACTTCAAATGTGAATACAAAATCCCATGGTCAAAACGGACTAAAAGAGATATTAGATTTATACTTTCAAACAATTTGAACTTTAAGTGTATAAGCAAATTCAAGGTATTCAAGGAAGAGTACCGCAACTATAACACAACATCATACATATACGAAAAGGGCTCGAGAAATCCTTATTTATACGCTTTCTTGAATTGCAATGAAAAACAAGCAGAAAAAATACTAAAGGAGTTTGAGTATTCAGGACTATATTCAGAGAAGGAGATGAGAGTCATTCGCTATTATCATAATTCCCGGCTCAGGGTCTTAAGAACATCTTATACCTACCCAGGATATCACGTAATAGATCATTATCTTCCAAGGAGAATTGAGTTCCTTAAGTCCGAGAAAACATTTGAAGAATTCATACGTCAGGAATTGAAGGAATGGGAAGGTAAACTCCATCTAGAAGAGGGGTTTAAAGATATGAAGAAACACAAAGTAATCTCAGACCAAGAATACAATACTTACAAGAAGATAATGAAGAAGCTTAATGTCAGTAACGTCCGAAACAAAAACCCTTAAATTTCCTCATTACTTATTCTACTTCATGTTCACACATGTTTCAACAGCAATCAGAATATTTCTCTCTTCTAGAAAACTAAAGAAAGGTATCTATAAGAGATACAAAGGGAATGGTAAACAAATCTGCAAACAAATTGTAAAAGACTGTTATAATGGAACATACTTCATGGCATCAACAACAAACTTCAATGAATTCTGGATGAGAGACTTTGGATGGTGTGTTCCTTCACTCCTGAAACTCGGATACAAAAAAGAAGTCCATTCTACACTAAAATATGCACTTGATATTTGGAAGAGGCAAACAACCACAACAATCAGTCCAACAGGCAGACCCTATGATGTGTTTACCTATTCTCCTGATACTTTTGCATTCTTATTAAGAAGCATTTTACTCTCTGGATTTGATTATGAGCCTTATAGAACACTACTACATAAAGAGTATGAAAGGTTTGTTAAGAAAGCTTATGATAAGGAAACACAGCTGGTTAGGACTGATAAGTATTTCTCTTCAATCAAAGATTTTGCAAAGAGAAAGAGTTCAATGTACGACAATGTAATGCTGTGGTCAATTGCAAGGGATCTTGATAAGATTGGTATTCCAACTGTTTTTGATAAAGATATGATTAAGGCTAAGGTTAAAGAAGAGTTTTGGAATGGTTCATACTTCTACGATGACATTCAAAAAAAAGATTATGTTGCTGGAGATGCACAAGTATTC
>JAEOSP010000265.1 GCA_016840305.1 Candidatus Hodarchaeota archaeon | reverse complement strand
TACCTGTAACAATAAACCAAGTAGTAAACCAATGAAGAACACCTCTATGTTCTAAACCCAAAATACTTAGATCCCAGATCATTGCAGGAGCATCAAGGTCAGGAGCAACAGCAGCTATTCCTCCAACTATCAAGGTTCGATAACGATTTTTCTTATCCGCAATTACAAAGGGAAAGGAGAGTATTAGCCCAATAGCAAAGTGAGAGGGAAAACCAACCATTTAAACACACCAAATTAAAGCATTTCATAAAATTAATCGTCTTAACTCATGACAAAGGAAATTCATAATATAAAAAGTAACAAGGGAAAGAGGATCACAACTTTTTCCGAGCTAGGAGTGAAAAAAATCTCTTAATGATTGCAAAGAGTACATAACTTTAAATGATCAGTTACTTTCACATGGAACAAGATTTAGCTTCCCAACTGCTTCATGAATATCTTTTGGCCAAATGAAGATTCTGTTGTAAGGATTAGTCTTGTAGTAATGTTGAGGTTCATAAACCTCTAAAGTAGTCATATCTACGCAATATCGTTGAATCCACCCATATTTCGTTCTTGGTTTGAGTTTTTTACCTGCTTCTAGTTTTTGGGTGACATTCCAAAGTTTATGACACATCCGAAATTCGTAACCAGTTAATGTGTTAGGATTTGACCAAGCTCCCTTTTTATTCTCAAAAGCTTCCTTAGCTGCGATCTGTAGCATATTCAAATCTCTGTCTTTAGGTAAACTTGGGTATATTGGAAAAGAAGCAGCCCAACCAGATTTAACTAATAAAAGATTGAATGTGGATCGTTCTTCGTAGGTTATCTCAGATAATTCTTCTGAGGAGTAATTCGGTGCAATATACGCCAATAGACGTCCATAACTATCAAAAATTTCTCCTGATGTCCAAAGAAATAGATTTCTCTTCTTCCCTCTTGGTTTTGCTAGTCTTTGCTTCAAAATCTCTTCAAAATAGACTTTTGCTTTTTCACCTTGATCTTTCTGCAGAGTTCCAGCAGTTTCAGTCACAAGTTTTGGAACTAAATATTCTCCTAATCCTTTATCTATTGGAGCTTTTTCATCCTTAATCCATTCTGCTAATTGTTTGAGGCTTGCATCATGCTTTTCTGGACTTGTTCTACCTGGATAATGTGTTTCAGGAGTATCAACACTTAACATTCTTATAGACACTTCAATATATGGAGTATCTCCATCAGTGATACGAAATAACTTTTTTTGCCCTCTCGAGTCAAGTTCAAATCCCTTTGGGTCCCAAAAAAGCTTTATATTTGGCATATTATCACTTTACCTATAGTTATAGATATATTATTAAGAAATTTCTCCTGTAAATGTAGCTTTCTCATCTTTAGTGGAGGGAAAGCCTAAATTAAGCCATAATTCTGCAAAATTCCTTGTTTTGTCCTTCAAAATAATTTCTGCTTTTATGAGAAATTCACCCCATCCCTGAAAGGTCATGGCGAATTGATTTGTTGAATCTTTGCTTACCAATCTATTATTGGGGAACGTTTCATGAAGAATATAGGTAACCTGTTCAATATTGTTTAATTCACTCACAGATCCTTCAATTTTCACAGTCCAAGAATACCAATTTTCTCGTAACTTTCTATAATCATTTTCTAATTTCACTTTTACTCACCATCCTTTATTGTAGGTTACAGGTTCCACGATATGGTGTATAACTGTGACTATCCCAAGTTCGGCCCTGATATGTTAGTTTCACAGTAATTTGGGGATTTTCTACCGCTGGCTGTCTTATCGAAATGTAGGGACCGTGAATTTGATCAATATGAATCCGAGATACCTCTTTATCTTCAATTATTGGTTGATCATGGCTAAATATCGAAAAATAACATTTTGCTTGGTTAAAAGCACTATTAGACGAAGGAGGATGAACAATTGAATCTCCTGACAGTGTTAGTTCGGTCTCTGAGAATCTGAGATATAGGATGACTTTGTCAGTAGTATGGATATTTCTTCTAAGATAACCTATGATTAAGAGTGAAATAAACCACATCCCAAAGGGGCCTACTACAGTTATAGCAAAGGACTCGAATTCCCCCTCTGCTGTATTTTGAAGCATTTGATTTATCAGTTCTTGATTTCCAGTGATCAATGCAGTGAATACGATCATTGCTACAACCGCAACTGTAATAATAAGAGATAATCCGACCATGATACAAATTTCTTTTGTTCGCTCGCTTAAGTACATTTTATACACCAATAGATTATTCTTCATTAATTTCATAAGCTATGATTATCAAAAAGCACTATTACGCAATCAAGATGAAATCTTACGTCTTCTTTCATCAAATAAATGCTGTAATAAGTATTCGAGGTAATTATGAGTCGATTTACGGGAATCACAACTCCCTTAAGGTTAATCCATGGGTTATTATTATATCTGGAAGGGATCTTTGTTCCATCCAAACTAAGGAATTATGTGGAACTTTTGGCTTGAGATATCTTCAACGAGAGAAAGAAAGTCAATTTTCCTATGAAATTATGGGAGTCGTCTGAAAATCTTTTTTCTTCCTCTCCACATGTATGGTTGT
>JAEOSP010000264.1 GCA_016840305.1 Candidatus Hodarchaeota archaeon | reverse complement strand
AGGTGTATCATTTAAACCAGTATGTCACATCAGAATTAACAGAAATATGTAAAATCATTTCTAAATTAGATAACTTCGGTTTTAATATTACATGGAATAGCGGAGTATACAATAATCTTTGTTCACAATTATATAATTCCCAGAGTTTGGATCTTAAAGCGAAGAAGATTAGTTTAACGAATTTAAAAAATGAAACCCAAAGGTTAAGGACCACAATTGATACAGATTTAGATTATTTAAATAAATTTCAATCATGGCTTTCAAATTCATGTAATTTGGCATTAAATGATTCCCTTGATAAATCTTTATACTCGCAATTATTGACTCTTTTTATTGAATGGAAAAAGATTACTGATGATCATTCTATCCAAAACAGAATGCTTGATTTAAATAGAAAGAAAGAAGAAACTCTTAACCTCATTTCAGAATATGAGAAATTGACTCGGCATGAGACAATTGCAGGTAAGGAAGCAAAAGAAATAATAAAAAATCTGAAAGAAAATGTAAAATCTCTTGAAAGTGAGATAGAGACATTATCTCACCTGGATAATGAGCATCAACATAGTATTATTGAGGTAGAAGATAGAGCTAAATCAATAATCCTTAGTTCTAAAATTGGCATCGAAACTGTAGATAGTTCAGGTACTATAGATGAGATCAAAAGAAGACAAGATGAAATCCAAAATTCTTTAGGAGATGTGATTTCTCGGACGCAAACAATATCATCAATTACCCAATCAATATTAACAAAAGATGAATCACAAATAGAGGTAAAACGAACAATTGGTGTAATAAGCGATAAAGTTAAGTTAGGAATCAAAGTAAAAAATAATTATCCACATACTATTACTGATATCGCTGTTAGGATTTCAGTTCCAAAGGATGCCCTTATAATGATAAATCCAACTAGTGGTGTTCTTTCATTAGCAAAATTAGGCCCAGGCGACTCACAAGGACTTTCCTTTTTACTAAAACCTGTTAGATGTGTAAACACAAAGATACAGGGTATTATTGAATATCATGATCCAAAAGGGATATTGAGGACAGCTGATATGAAACCTAAAGAAACTGGCCTGGTATGCCCATTTATCGAACCATTGGAAATGAATGAAACTGAGTTTATTGAGCTAACAAAGATATATTCGAAAACTGAGTATGGTTTTTCTCTTCGTGATGTTACTCCTAGGCACATTTTGGAAGTTATAAATACACATATCCCTTATATGCATGAAGTGGGTCATGAAGAAATTGGTGGATCAGAAGAAAGGAAATATTTAGTTTATTTATCTGGGATTTCCAAAGTTCAAAGATTAAATTATCTTTTACTTATTATTGTCAATAAGACCATTGGAGGTGATGGAGCAGATATTAGTGCAAGAGCTTTTTGTAGTGATGAAGGTGGACTTCCTTCATTCATAGGCGAGGTTATGGGCACCTTTAAATTTGTGTTAGAGACAGAAAAAGGTGCAAAAGAAATTACCAATATAAATATAAATCAAACAGTAAATGTTATTGATAGTGTTGTGTTGAGAAGTAGTATTGGGAGTTTGAGATGATATAGATGTAAGCTGAAAATAACAATATATAATTTAAGGAAGATGAAAGAAAATGACAGAGGATGAGGCTGTAAATTGGATGACAATCGGTTTTTTAATTATCATTGGAATTTGGCTAACGGTTATGACATATTTAGTAATATCAAGAAGAAACAAAAATAAAGATTCTAAAATAAAGAAAATAGATAAACAGAACATGAAATTAATTACAAATAATAGAAATAATTTAAAAGAAACACTAACTCAACCTATTTTGTCAAAGTTAATTACTATTGATAAATCTATTAAAATTAAATCTGCAATAAACTATGAAAAAGCAAAAGTAATATACAAAGTAAAAGTAGAAAACAATTCTGAGGAACCTATTGCTAGGATCAGGATCAAACCCTATCTTTCTGATAATGTTTTTATCCTTGATAAGGATGAGAAAGGATTAGACCTTTTGCAGCCTAATGAATCTGCAACAATTACTTTTATCCTTCGACCAAAAGGTGAATGTGGTAATGTGGTTATCTCTGGGAAAATAGTCTATTATGATTATCATACAAAAGAGTATAAAGAGTTAAAAATTGAACCTAAAACAACTGCAATTGTATGCCCTATGATGAAAGTTGTTCAAATAGATGAGAATAGTTGGCGTAATAATGTAAGTAAAATGATCAAGGTTGAAGAAACAACTGAAGAAATTCCTTTTGAAGCAAAAGCCCTTTTTGACATAATGGTAGATGTGGTCAGGGATATCAACTGTTATATGCTCAAACCTAAAATTACTGACGCTTCTGGAATGTTTCGTGGGGTTGGAAGATTCTATTGTGAAGGCGTGAAGGGTTTAAAGTATGCTATTCATGCTGAAGTAATAGGTGGAAAAACCAAATCTAAACTTATACTAAAAGCTTTTGCAGAAAATGAAGAATCGCTGATAGGTTTCTACCATTGCATTTTAGATGAGATACAAAAGAGAACTAAGATAAAGGAGTATATACATGATTCCTTGATTGTTCAAGGAGATTATGTCACCGGTAGGAAAATCGAGGTGAAGGATAGTGTAGTATATAAATCAAGAATCGATGAGAAACAAGACTTTACAAATAAAGTAATAAATAAACAAAACCAAAAAGATAATAAAACTTCACCCACAAATTTAGAATTCAAGAGTACTTTAAATCAAATATTTATGGCTGCTCAAGATAAAGGTCTTCCTTACGTAGAGTTAAGGGCAGGTGATCTACATCGCCAGGTTGGGGGCTATCCAGGATCTAATCATAGGATGCCAGTTTGCTGCAGTGTGATGAAGCAAAACATGAAACCTGGGGATGAATTATTGAAAGAACCGCCCAGTGGAATGGGTGCAAGTTTGACAATTAGATATAAATTGCCAAGATAGAAGGAAAATTGTAGACAAAATTGAATATTTGTAGTTTGAGAGCTAATAAAATTAATTTAACGGATATAATAACAATAAGGGGGATAACCGTGGTGAAAAAATCATTAATTGAACAAATTTCAGACGAAAGAGAAGCTGAAAGATGGGAAGAGGAAAGAAGATATATTCTTAAAGAGAAAATGGAGGTCTGGGAGAAGAATGGCTTTATAATTACTCCTCTTAATAAGGTTATTAACGGCGACCTAAAAACTGCTGAGACGGAATTTGAACTTTATGAGGGTGCATTAATGAAGCTTAAGGAGCTAAATAAATTGTTAAGTACTATGGATATTAGGGGCTTCGAATATGAAGTTCAGATTATCCAACCTAAGCTCAATGATCCTAGATACATTACAGAACTTGAAAAAGATGTCGCTAATTTAAAAGAGAAGATTGATACAAGGAGGATAGAGGAAGAAAAAAGACAAAAGGAAATTGCAGAGATTGAGTATAAAAAGTTCGCAGAGGAAAGGCGAAAATTGGAATTGGAAGCTCAACGCAGAGAAAGTGAAATTAAAATCTTGGAATTAGAAAAGCAAAAAAAAGAACAAGAGAAAAAAAGATTAAAAGCTGAAGCGAAAAAAATAAAAGAAGAGCGAAAGAAAGTAAAGGCCCAAGCAAAAAAGGCAGAACAAGAAGCAAAGAAAATGAAAATGGAGACAAAAAGAAAGGAGAAAGAAAAAAGGAAAGCTGAGTTGGATTTAGAGGCTAAAAAGTTAGAAAAAGAGATGAAAAAGCTTGAAGTAGAGGTAAATAAACGGGACGAGGAGCAAAAAAAGTTAATGGTGAAGAAAAAGGAAGAAGAAGATAGAATAGTAAAGATAAAGCAAGTGGCTATTGAACAGTGGGAAAAGGAATACGCATTGAAAGCCACAAGTTATATAAGCAATGTAGATGCAATGATGAGAGTCAATAAGCCTGAATACTCTCCCTTAGGATATTATCTTAAGGATAATGATTGGAAGGTAGAGCTAAATCCTGTGAAATCAGAAGTGATTGGAAAAATCTCTGAAAAGTTAATAAAAGAGCAGTTGAGGATAGTTTGCGTTTATCACAAAGAATTTGAAAAACAGTTCATTTCAAATTCAAAACAATTAATCTTGGGTGACGCGAGTGCAGCAAGTAAATCAAAGAAATTCATAAGCAAGTGCTATGTACTTGATAAATTGGATGATAAGAATGTGATTTCAACTTTAGAAGCATTTAAACACCCCTATTGCTCGGTATATATATACAACTTAGAAGATAATAGATTAATCTACAATAAAAATGACATGAAAACCGAGTTTTTTTCAGAATGGTTTAAAATCAAAGGTGAGCCAAGGAACATGAAGGAGATCCTTATTGATATTTCTGATAAGGAAGAGGTGTTCACTGTAAGGGATTTGCGAGAGAAATTGAATTTTGGAAAAAAAGAAATGGAGGCGATGTTAAAAAGCTATGAGGAGAGAAATTTAGTATACAGGTTAATCGGGGAGAAGGATAAGTATACGTTTGTTCGAGGAAAATGAGGAATTGGGTTCGGTGACCGATATGATAACTACAACAAATACAAGAAAACACCAAAGTTTTGTCCTTATTGTAATACAAAGTTGGATAGGGGGAAGTCACAATGCTTATTTATATTGTGAAAGAGTTTAAGGATTCGTAGGGGAAAAGGGTTATGATAGAAAAATGCCCGAACTGTAAAAAATCAATTGAAGCTGAATGGAAAGTATGCCCATTTTGTGAATTTAACTTATCTTCCAATCAAGTAAAAATAAATGACAGTGTAATTCAAAGATCCGAAATTGAACAATCTACAAGAGGGCATGGAGGTAATCAATCAATATCCGATAGTGTAACAGTTCGCTCAACAATAACACAGGAGAGTTTAACTAAGGTAGATAGAATCTTAGGAACCGCGGATGACACCTCCAAATTATTTCAAGATTTGCAACAATTGTCTTCACAACAGGCTATAAAAGATTCTGTTATTCATAAATCCACTATAAATCAGATACAAAAGATAACTGCAACATTTGTGAAAAGAGGATTTGAATATCTCATTTGCTCAAATCCAAAATGTACTGAAGCTCTTTATTTAACAGAAAACCAAACAACCATATCTAATTTAAATTCGATTAAAATCACATGCGATAAATGTGGTCATATAACACCCTATGAAGAAGCACTTTCCAATGCTCAAAAAATGCTAACTTCGCATAGAAATATAATATCAAGAATAGAAAGAGGGGATTTCAAGGATGCGAAGATTCGAAGTTATGTTTACCAGAGAGATGTTATAGATTATCTTGCAGATAAATTTTTAACTATTAGTCAATTTATGGAGAAACCAATGGTTTCGACACCCTACATACCAATCGAAGCAATAGGTAGAGAAATCGAATATGGTTTGGCCCATGAAGAATATATTGAAATTATAATGACTGTATCAAAATTACCAAAGAACCCTTACATCATGGAACTTGCAGGAAACAAACAAGATGAGGACGAGGGTGAAAGACAATCAATAAAACTTAGAGCTGTTGCCAAGCTATTATGGGGTTTAATTTCTCTGGAAAAAGTGTGTAGTGCAGTTAAAAATAATGAAATTAGTTACCCCTTATCAAGTCAAAAATTAGAAGACGCCGAAAATTATATCATTACAGCAAGTTCAATTTGTTATAAAGCACGCGATAAATACCCAGAGGAATCCTTCTTTAAAGATTTTGGAATATTTTCAGAAAGCCTTGCTAATTATGTTGAAGGAATTAGATTATATTCACATTGCTATTTTTTACCGGAATTATTTGAAGAATCTCGAAATAATTTATTATCGTTAACTGATACGGAATCTTTTAAATTAGACAAAACTCAATTGTCCGCTGTCTTTTCCGATCCAGGAAAGGATAGGATCAGAAAAAAAGCTGAAATACAATTTAGAGATGGAGCGTTTGAAAATTCGGAAATAATAGAGAAATGGCGATCTGAATTGAAATCTATACCTGGATTCATTGAAGATACAGCAGAAAATTACAAGGACATTATTAATGATTTTATCTCAAATAAGAAATCTATAACGAAGGCAAGGGTAGGTCAACTATGTATTGGGATTCCTTTCATTATATATTTATTACTTGCTCTTGCAGGAATTATTCCATTATTTGTATTTGAAACAGGTATCTGTATTACTAATCTCATAGTGATTGTAGGATTGCCTGGAATAATATTTTTTATTGGGAGTTCTTATATTAACCCGAGGCAACAAAAATGCATAAATTTAGCAAACCAATTTGAAAATATTCGTAATACTGTTTCTAACCACGCAAGATATGACATATCCGTTCGATCATTTCATTCACAAAAGGTAGTAGATTTACTGACAGAACCACTTAACAATCTTGAAGAACTTTGGGTTAATAAAATTAAATCGTTATCATGGATTTCAAAGAGTCAAGCCGAACAATTAATAAAAGAAGTCAATAATGTTCTGTCAGCTCCAATACCCATGCGTAATAATCCTCCAACAACTTTAATAAAAATTTAGATCTATATCTAAGAAATAGTAGGATCATTGGTAATAATGACCAAGATTAAAGATGATTATAATAAAGCGGTTAAACTTGAGGACAAAAACCCAGCAGAAGCCCTCTCAATTTATAAAGAGAAGTGCATACGAGTTAGTCCGAAAACCCAAAAGGGATACAAATGGTCGAGATTTTTTAAAGTATTTTTCGTAATAGGGTTCATTATAGGGATATTAACGAATGGTTTTCAAGCAGCTCAACCCGAAACACCCATGATTAATAAAATATTGTACCTAACAATTGGGCCAATTGTAGCAGGAATCGGTTTCTGTTTAATTTTTGGAATTTTATATGCGTTATTTATAGGAGACAAGACGGAATCTAATAAATATTGGTATTCATTGTTAGGGTATGTTGGTGCAGCACGGTTATCACTCAGAATGGATAAAAGAGAGAATGCAATTAAATATGCAAACGATGTCAGGAAATTCGAGGTTGGAACCGCTACACATATCGCTGATAGTATTCTTTCAATGGCTGAAGGGAAATATAGGCAGGCTGAATACGCTCTTAGATTGGCTTCTGCAATTCCACCTGAGGGGAAGTTCGGCTACATGTTATTTGAAAATATATACAAAACAGGGGAGCTTTTACCCCAGGGGATAAAAACCGGTAGGCCACCAACACCTGAAGAAATGAAATCAGATTTCGAGAGAAGAGCCGAACTTGCTAAAAGAGGTATAGTTGTGGACACGCTTCATGTAGGGGATTATGTGGGTGGGGATAAGGTGGAGATTAAGGATAGTGTTGTGAGTAAATCGAATATAAAATCGAAAAAAGAACGAGGGGATTAATATGTGATTTAAAAAAAAGAACTAAATCCGATTATAGTTGATATTTATTGTATTTTATGTAATAAATTATGTCTTTGGGGAGTATAGATAAATAATATAACATATTCAAAAAATATTTGTTTTTTTTATATTATTAATTCACAGAAACCTATATAAATACCCAATTCATTAGCTGAATGGGGGAAGTACATGGGATTGTTTAGAAAAGAGAAATTATCACCAGAGGAATTGAAGACGAAATTAAGCATTGCCCAATCGAAGCTTGAAAAGAGAGAAAAGCAATTAAAATCAAAACAAGACCAGGCAAGAGATGAAGCAAAAAAATCTCTCCGCTCTGGAGACGAAAGAGGATTTAGAACAACATCAAGACGGTATTCGATGTTACAGGGCCAAACCACTGCGATTGTGAATATGGTGGAGATGTCCACAAGCATGACCGATATGGTCGAGATGCAGGAAGGTCTCAAAGATGTGGTTGAGATAGGCACAGAACTTATGAAATATCAAGATAAGATGGGCATTGATAATGAACAATTAGAAAAAGCAGTGACAAACGTAAGGGTGTCAATGGAAAAGCTAAATACGGCTAGTGAAATGATATCAAATACAATGGATGCAATGGCTACTGGTTCTGTTGAAGCAACTGAGGCCCAGGAATCTTTAAGAGCGGAGTTAATGGCAGAACTGAAAGGTGAAGAAGCGGTAACTACAGAGCTAGAAGAGAAAATCAAGAAAGAACAGAAACAAAATGAGTAAATAAAAGGCGATTTTATGGGGAAGGGTACAGCCCTGGCTGGTGAGGGTAAAGGCTATGCAAAGATGGCTAGGCAAAGAGAAGAAAAAGGAGAAACAGAACACGCTAGAAAACTTTATTTAAAAGCTGCTGAGAGTTATTTAGCGTCCTCAAAAGAACCAGATGAACCTGATGTAGTACAAATGAGAAAGGATTTTGCGGAAACTTTTTATAGTAAAGCCATGGCTTTAAAACCGCCCAAGAAGATCATACCAATTGGTGAGGAGGGTGTCGAAGGAGAGGCAAAGGAAATAGTTCCTATCGAA
Organism: Candidatus Hodarchaeota archaeon; assembly: GCA_016840305.1. The sequence continues at coordinate 481 of JAEOSP010000264.1, read as the reverse complement.
AAGCCTGATATCAACTTCTCAAATGTTGGTGGTATGGACTCCGTAAAAGAGGAGATAAAAAAGGCGATAGTATATCCTTTCGAAAAACCTGAGCTATATAAGATGTATGGTAAAAAAGCTGGTGAGGGTATTATATTTTACGGCCCACCAGGTTGTGGAAAGACTTTCATCGCCCGAGCCTCAGCTGGCGAGTGTAAAGCAGCATTTATTACCTTAAGAGTTAGTGATATTCTCAGCAAATGGGTAGGCGAAAGTGAGAAGAATATAAGAGCAGCTTTCGAGTCAGCAAATAAAAATGCTCCAAGTATATTATTTTTTGACGAAATTGATGCTATTGGAAGGAAGAGAAGTGATACCGAAACAACTCACGCAAAACAACTCGTAAACGAATTACTAGTGTCTCTAGATGGGATTGAAAGGAGAACTGAAAGGATGCTCACCCTCGCTGCAACTAACGAACCCTGGTCAATTGATCCTGCTT
>JAEOSP010000263.1 GCA_016840305.1 Candidatus Hodarchaeota archaeon | reverse complement strand
TCTACCTGACGAGTATTTCATCAGAATTGACAATAATCTGAGAATTGTAAAGAACTATAACCAATCATTCAATATTTCATATGATATATTCCCAATTGGAACTTCTATCTTGAATATAACATTAACTGATCTCTCTGGAAATATTCAAGAGTATTTAATAGAGCTTACTATGCTCGATAATGATACTCCGCTTCTATTGAATAGAGAAACCAACCATACGTTTGAGTATCCTAATACACGCTCTGTTTTAGCTTGGAATATTTTTGACATAAGGCCCGCTTTCTATGTCCTGTATATCAACTCTAGTATTTATGAATCAGGGAATTGGACTAATAGAGTTTATATTCTAGTTGATTTAGATATTGGTATTAATTTGGTTGAATTACAGGTATTTGACACCAGTAATAATCTTATTAAGGACAATTTTAGAATTACGGTTGTAGATAACGATGCTCCAGTAATTTATTATTTTGAACCAAGTGCTTTGCTAAGTCTTCAATATGGTCAAAGTTTAGATATAAGTATTTTAGCTCAGGATGTATCACCTGATAGATATACCGTAATTGTTGACGGAGAATTAGTTATTAGCAGTATTTGGGTTAATGAAATCGTGATAAGGCTGGAAAATCTATCAGTGGGTAATCATATAATAAAAGTGACGTTATATGACCAATCACACAACTTAATAAGTCAAGATCTGCGAGTGGATGTTATTTTAACTACTACCATTTCAGTTGATCAGGTTAATAGTTTTTTTGGACTTGACTCGCGTTCCTCATCATTTTTAGTTTTTATTTTGTCGATCGTAGTAATAATTATAGCAGTAAGAAGAATTCGTGGTTATAGAAGAAAAAAATCTTAGAAAAGATCCATTCATTGATTATTTAAAAATCAAATAGAATCAAATAGATTTTTAATATCACAATGACTGTATAACTTATCCTCCTTTATCTCACTCTTATTCCTAGATTATTGGTGTAAAAATGAGTTTTCTTCGAAAGCGTAAAAGTGATAAAGTAAAAACTATTCGTAGTGATTCTGATCTCACTCTTCAGAAAGGAATGGATACTCGCAAAGATTCACGATCCGAATCGAAGGATGCTATAACCTCAAGTACAGAACGTAAAAAGGTAAGTTTGCAAGACAAGATTCGTAGACTCGAAGAAATCTTAAATACAGCAGAAACACGAAGTTCTCCTCAGAAACACATTGTAATTATTAGAAATCTAGCTAGAGGGTATATGAGAATGGGAAAGGATGATACTGCTTATTTTGCAAAAGCAGAAAATCTTTACAAGCAATTTTACGTATTATATCCTTTACACCTGGAGAAAATGGATTGGGTTGTTTGGATTGAGGCAAGTGCAAAAGCAAAGCTAATACGCGAAGCTAGAAAATTACTAGCAGAAGCTCGTCTCCTTTTTCCTGGTGATAAAGCATTGGATGAGGTTGAAACTAAAGTTCTGCATATTGATCAACCTGTATCAAGTGTTTAATACGTTTTTTGATCATCGGTTGAATTATAATCTTTATAGAAAATAAGTCCAATTAATATGGTAATTAAAGCTAATACAGCCGATAGAGCAAAATTATATCGTACTACTCCTGTAATCGAAGCAATATACGCCCCAATAAGAGTACCAATTGCCTGACCACAAAACATAAATGCAGAATATAATCCCATTGAGAAACCTCGATGTTCTTCCTTAGTATTTTCTGAGATTATTACAGGAGCCACAACGAAAAATATTGCGTAAGTTGGAATGCTATACAAGGAAAATACCAATAGGGGTTCATTGCTGAAAAGAAAGGTTAATAATGGCAATAACAGGTATATACACAATCCTATGTTAATTAAATACTTTTTAGGGAATTTTCTCACAAGTAACTTACCAACTATAAATGTGGCTACAATACCAATGATCGTTGCTGTTGAATTAATTATTGCTAACCAGTTCACACTCTGGTCTAACTCATTTTCAATAAAAATCGCAAATAATCCAACATATAGTGAATTGGTTGTTTGTGTGAGTAGAACTAATATTAGCATTACAATAATTGGTTTTAAAATGAGGCGAAGCGTATTTTTCAGAGTGGTGATGGAAGGTATTTTAGTTTTAGAACTCTTGGATGCTATTTCTGATTCAAATTTTAGCTCTGTAGTCAAAAATAGTGCACTAATGAGAGCTAACGAGGAAAAAACTGCTGCCACTAAGAACAATGGGCGAAAATCTTCACCATTATTCCCTAATAAAAGTGCTGTTATCACACTACCAAGAAAAAAACCAACACTTGCCCAGCTTGCCAATCGTCCAAAAACCTCACCTTGATCGATATCTCTGCTAAAAGAGACATAACGATTATATGCAGGACTAAATGCAGAGATAAGAACATTAAAAAATATATAGATAAAGAAGAATATCCAAGGTTCAGAAATATTAAAGTAAACAATAAAAGAAGTAAGTTGAGATAATAACGCTAGGATAATAACTTTTTTGGAACCCAAGAAATCACTTAGCCTTCCAAAAAGAGCGGTGGAAAAGATAAAAAAGATATAAGGAATAGAAACTATGAGACCAGCACCCCAATAATCCCCACTAGATAAATTAAAAAAATACCATGCAATAAAGGGAGAACTCATAGCTACAGGCAAATGATAAAGAAGATAGACCAATTCTGACCTGTAGAGTATTGCCATTGCTAAAAGTATCCGAGATTTAATGATAATGGCGAGAAAAAAGTGATTATATTAGTTATTTGTAAAGAAGTGCTGAATTTCTGGAAAAGAATTTCCTTATGATTTGATCTAAACATCCCTTTTATCTATTCAAGCATACGATAAACGAACGCTAATTAAGCAGAGAAAGAAAATCAGAAATCCAAGAGTGCGGAATATCAACCCATCTTAAATAAAGGCTAGACTAGATTACATAATACCAATAATCAACTATTTTTTGAATATTTCTGCTGGGTAAGGCTTTCTACCTACAGATTGAATCATTGTATGGAAATCAATCCCTACATACGCTGCAGTTCGTTTTAAGGTTGCGATTTGTCCCTCGCTATACGGAATTCCTTCTGTTAATACATATTCTATTGCTTCATTGGCTCTATCCCCTGGCCATCTTGATGCTGATCCAAAATACTTCTCTTCGTAATCTTTCATAAGCTCCCTTACGCGTTGAAGGGCTTCCTCTTTTGTATAAAGAAAATCAATCATCTGGGCTTCAAATGAATGGGAAATTCTTCGTCTTTTGTCCGTTTTCCCTATAGGAACCTTTTTTATTGGTCCTCCTCCAAGTGAATGAATCACTTCTATCATTCTTAGTTGTGAATCCCCTTTATATCCCGAAAAAGTGGAACCATGAGGAAATAAGCTTCCCTTTAGATCTCCACCTTCTTGATCAAACAGATCAAGTGGATCTAATGTTGAATTGTAGGATTTATCTGCAATATATTCAGGTATTGTCAATTTTGTTCCCGCTTTTAGTGCTTTAATCGCATAGCTAATCGCCATACGAGTTAATGCCATATCTAATGTCATTATCCCATCCTCATGTGGAACTGATATAGCTAATGGATTAGTTCCAATTCTTACTTCTTTTCCTGCTCCTTTAGTATAATCAAAACCCTCTGGATCATCCCCCATAGGTCTTGCGCAAGCTATTGTCGTACAACTAACTATCCCAATCATATCATTATTCTCAGCGATTTTTGCACTCCAAACACCTGCAGCCCCAAAGTGATTGGCATTATTCACATAGACCTTTGCTAAACCTTGACTCCTTCCCAAGGTTTTAACCAAATCTACTGCCCTCATCGAAGTAATATGACCAGGAGCGCCATTAGCATTAATCACTGCTATTGAGGGGTATTTCTGTTTCAAGATGATAGGTTTTGCATCAGGATTGACCGTTGCAGTTATTCCCACTCTCTTAACAGCTTCTTCTAAACCTGTTCCTCCAGCAATACCATGAGAAAAGATACCTCGCTTATCAGCTTCTAATAAAGCATATGCAGTTGCTTGTGCTGATTCTTCAGAATACTTACTAATCTTTAAAACTTCAACTGCAAAATTATAGAGGTCTTCAACCTTATAATGATCTCTCATTTTTCCCATTTCAGTTTTCTCCTTTGTTTATGTGTTATACGTTCGAATTGTTATAATTCTAATATCAAATGAATGAAAAAAGAGTAAATTGTATTATAAATATCTAACGCTTTTGTACGAGATAAAGGTTACCATCAGACGACTTCTAGAAAAATTATGCCTCTCAGATGTATGTAGGAAGGAAGGATAATCGAGTTCCCCTATGATTGGACTTAAAAAGACCGTTAACTTAATCAAACACACTTTAAATGGAAACTAACAAAACAGAGAAGGAAAAATAATGGCTTATTGCGAACGATGTGGGGCTGAGAACGTGGAAAGCGCACAATACTGCAAGAGCTGTGGTGTTAGCATGAGCTCATCACAGTCTAAGAGATCTACAAGGGCAACATTCACTCCTGAAGATCGATCCATTGGATTCGGAGAGCGTAGAACAGGAGAGCACCTTGTTTTAAGATGTACAATGTGTGGTAGCCAGGATTTTGCTAAAGATAAAGGAAGACTGGACTCTAAATGGGGTTGGACGAGTTTTAAAGTAATAATGATGAGTTGTAAGCATTGTGGACATATCGAGCTTTTCAATAAAGGTAGGAGTATTTTCGATTTCGATTAAGGGCTTCGCTATAACAAATCCCATTGAAACAAAACTTAAGAGGAATATTAATAAAATCCACATTTTAAGAAAAATCGGGTAGTATGCTGGAAATAAAAGTACTGGGGCGAGGGGGATTTGGTGTTGTCTCCTCAGCTCATATCATCGGAAGGGTTTTTCTTGAACTTGGTTTTTGGACGACCTCCCTACCTCGATTTGGCGCTGAAAGACGGGGGGCTCCTGTACACGCAGATGTTCGGATAGCTTCAGAGAAAATTCGTATTAAGTCTTTCATTGAAAGAAGTGATTTAACTATCGTTTTAGATAATTCAGCTTTTAAAGTGCAAGAAATATTTTCTTTTTCAAAACCTATGGGTATAGTAGTTATCAATGGTTCTCTTATAGAGGAATTTGAATCCAAAAGAGATGAAAGAGAAATAGTCTTCATTGAGGGAACTAAACTATCCCTTAAGAAATTTAATAGTCCATTTGCCAATATAATTATCCTAGGGAGTATTTTCAAGCTTCTAGGAATCACAGATCTAGAACTGATTGCAAAAAACGTAAAATCCTCTCTTTCCGTCATCGAAGAGAAACTAATTTACCGAATGATTGAAGTTGGATCATCATTAACAGATGTGAAGAATCGAATACAAATTAACGTTCAATAGAGTGGTTATTGTGTCTTATGATCATCAGAAGGATAATCCTATTTCACCATGGCTTCCTCCAAACCATTCTATGAATAATAAAACTGGGAGATGGGCGTTATTTCAACCAAGAGTAGATCAAACCAAATGTATTAAATGCTTGAAATGTTGGATCTCATGCCCTGAATCCGCAATAGATTATCTGAATGAAAAAATCAAGGTTGATCTGTTCTTTTGTAAAGGTTGTGGGATATGTGCAGTAGAATGTCCAACAAAAGCTATTGTTATGGAGGCTAAAGTATGAAAAAATCGTTTCTTAACGGAAATGAGGCTATTGCGGAGGCTGTTCTTCTTTCAAGTGTAAAATCAATCGCTGCATATCCAATAACTCCCCAAACTGGCATTGTCAATCATTTATCTAATCTCATTATGGAGAGACAGCTTGACACCATCATGACGCATGTGGAAAGTGAATTTTCTGCTATATCAGTTGTATTAGGAAGCACGCTTGGAGGAGTAAGATCTTTCACGGCAACAAGTAGTCAAGGTCTTCTTATGATGAGTGAGGCTACTTATTATGGAAGTGGAATGCGGATACCACTTGTGATGGCTGTGGTGAACCGCAGTCTTAGTGCTCCTGTAACAATTTTCAGTGACCATCAAGATTCAATGTCTTTACGTGATAACGGATGGTTACAATTTTACTGCAAAGATAGTCAAGAGGCTTTAGATACAATTATTACTGCATACAAAATAGCAGAGAATAAAAAAGTACTTCTCCCAATTAAGGTGTGTATTGATGGTTTCTCTGTGAGTCATCTATCGGAACCAGTAGAAATTCCCTTACAAACAGCTGTTGATTCTTTTCTACCAGAATTTACACATAATTTTCCTCATATGGATATTGAAAATCCGAAGTTTCTAGGTACAGCAGCTTGGCCAGATTACTATGAGGAATTTGTTTATCTTCGTAACAAGGCATTAACAAATGCCATAGCGGTAATTGAAGAAGTTACAAAAGAATATTCTGACAAGATACGCGAAATTACTTCCTTAATTTCTACTTATCGTTCATCTGACGCGGATCTGATAATCGTTGGAATAGGCTCGATGATGAGTACCTTAGAAGTAGTAGTAGATAATATGCGGGAAAAAGGGATTTTAATCGGTTTATTACGGATTAAATGCTATCGTCCCTTTCCATACGAGCAAATTATTGCTGAAATTAAGGATTCAAAGAAATTAGTAGTACTAGATCGGTCCTTGAGCCCGAGTCAAGCTGGGCCAGCATTCTTGGAAATATCAAGTCTTCTGCAAACAAATGGACTTGATGTCGATTGTTATGGTTTTATTTTAGGATTAGGAGGACGTGATATAACAGAAAAAACAGGAGAGCTCATTGTCAAGGCTGTAAATGAAATAAAATCAAATTCAGCTGAATCCCGTCAATTCTGGTTGGATGTGAATCATCAAACAATAAAAAGGTGGTCTAATATTGAATAACCTCATGAATGAAAAAGAGGTTTTCAAAGAATTTCCTGAAGAGTGGATAGCTCCAGGAAATGCAGGATGTCCAGGGTGTGGAGCAGTATTGGCGGTTCGTCTAGCGATGAAAGCACTAGGCAAAAATACATGGGCAATTATGACAACTGGGTGCATGGCTGTAAATTACACCGCTCCAGGGACAGGTACAGCTCGTTCTCCATGGATTCACCCACTGTTTGGTAATGCTCCTGCTATTGCCTCGGGTCTTGCTGTTGCCTTGAAACAAAGGAAATTAGAGCGAGATATCAATCTTTTAGTTGTGGGTGGAGATGGAGCCACTGCAGATATTGCTTTCCAAGTTCTAAGTTCTGCCATACAGCGTCAGCATAAATTCATCTATATTTGCCTTGATAATCAAGGATACATGAATACAGGTGGGCAATCTTCAGGAACTACAGAGCTTCATTCAGTAACAAAGTCTACACCTAAGGGGTCTATGACGATTCCTAAACGCTTACCAGAAATTTTCTTGAACCACTCTATTCACTATTTAGCGACAGCAAATATCGGATATCCAACAGATTTTATCCAAAAGGTTCGACGAGCAAAACAAATGAATGGACCATCTTATATTCAGGTTTCTACCCCATGTATTCCATCCCACGGTATAGAATCCGCTCAAATGATGTCCATTGCTAGAAAAGCAGTAACAACTGGTTATGAAATTTTGTATGAATTTATTGAGAAAAAATTAGTACTTTCCAAACAAAGTGCCCCATATATCGATCCGAAGGCAAGAGATCCTTTGGAAGATTACATATGTTTGCAAAATCGATATCGAAAATTACTAAACGACCCTCAAGCTCTGCATGACTTGAAACACCAAGTGAATGAACAATGGGATAGGATTATCAGAAAGTTATCGGATTAAGAATATATTTAAGCCCATACTTTCTCAAATATACGTTGAAAATTACCACCCATAATCAAGGAAATATCCTCTTTGCTAAAACCTTCTTTTTCTAGTAGAGAAATAATATTAGGCATTTTTCGAGCATCTTCTAAGCCTTTTGGTGTCATGGCAATACCATCAAAGTCAGATCCAATACCAACATGTTTAACACCAATTTTTTCGCTTATGTAGGATATATGCGTAATTACATCGTCTATGGAAGCCTTTTCTAAATCCTTAGCTAAAAATAAAGGGCTGAAGTTAATTCCCACCACTCCATCAGCAGAAGCAATTATCTCAAGTTGGTCATCTGTCAAATTTCTTGACACAGGGTTAACTGCATATGCATTTGAATGAGAATCAATGAATGGTTTTGTCGTAATATCCGAAACATCCCTATATCCTTCAGAATTCAAATGAGCAACGTCAATAATCATACCGAGAGTTTCCATTTCTTCTACTAATCTTTTCCCTTGTTTGGATAATCCGTTTCCCTTTTCTTTTGACGAAAAATCAACTCCTTCTCCAAATAAGTTTGGACGACTCCAACATAATCCAATATTTCTAATCCCTAGATCGTAAAAAACAGGCAACAAGTTTAAATTTCGCTCTAATACTACTGCACCTTCTATACTCAGAACCATTCCAGTAGTAGTTTTCGAAAGATTGTCTAAATCTTTCGGTGATTGAATTAATAGAAAATCCTCTTTTTGTGCCATGATCTTTGCGATATTGATCATTTCAAGAGTAATATCTGTAGCAATCTTCTCCATTCTAGGAGGAATAAATATTGCAAAAATTTGCACATCTACGTTTCCCTCCACAAGATAGTCCTTTGTTACGTGATATGATTGTTCTCTTGTAGAAATCAATCTCATAAAAGGTTCCATATATTTTTTCAATAAAGTATCTGCATGAGCGTCGATTACTAAGCTGTGGTTTTTCATCTGTTTCACTCCAGAAATGAATCTAAGGGTTTCGTTCTAGCAATCTTTGTAGGACGTTGTAGGGTGGGAAATAATTCTTGCCAATTAATAATTCTTGCTTCAAGATTGTACGTTTTTAGATAGACTTTTGCTTTTTTTGGTAAATGTGTGGCAACAAGAATACCTCTAAGATTCTTCCCTTGGTTCTTAAAGTATTCAATATATCTATACAATTGCTGTGCATCCGCTAAAGTCGCGGCTTGTTTCTTAACTTCTATCACAATTTCATTACCAGCTTTATCCTCTGCAAAGATATCAATAAATCCAAACGGTATTTCCTTCTCACGTTGAATAACTTTCAATCCCTGTTCGATAAGATCAGGATGTACTATCAAAGCATCTACGAAATCCTTTTCATCACCAATAACATAAGCACCTTCTACTGCTTCTTTAATCTTAAAAATAGAAGCGAAGAACACTTCATGAAATCTTATAAAGAAAGACTCATCAGTTTTCGGTCGATAAGACTCCATAACTAATAATTCTTCAGAGGATATCGTGAAAGTAACTTTACCTGCCTTTTGTTTTTGCCATTGAACTGGGCGCATTCCTGTGGCATTATGAAGCAAAATACTCGAATCTTTCTTGATTAACAAAATTCTTTCACCTTTTGGCAATGTAGATTTTATACGGCCATCAAAAATTGAATCACAAATACCTACGATTAAAATTGCGTGCTTGCTAATATTATCAGAGAGAATCTCAATGAGACTTTCAAATTCAGTTGGTAGGATCTCTCGATTCTTACTCATAATCATACCCTAGGAAAGGGAATTATTCCAGCTCTAGCAACGCGTCTTCGAATAAACTCCTTTCTATCTTTTCTTCAATGTCTTGTGAAGTACGGAGAAGTTTGATTTGATCCACAATGGGTGACATATAGCGTTGAATAGTATTTTTGATTTTCTGTATGCTTGCTCTCTGTGAGAGAATACCTACAAAAACATAATCACGGGTGACTGATTGGAGGATTAGCTTTCCTCCTGAAAATTCAGAAAATACAAATCCAAGCTCCCCTAATTTCAATTCTTCCCCTTGATAATTCAAACCAAGAAATAAAGCAGAAGTTAATGCCCCAATTCCCTCTAATTCAAGTTTATCGGATGTTCTTGAGACAGAAGCAATAGTTAATCCTGTGCTATCTGTCACCATTACTTGTTGAAGGCCAGGGGAGTTCTTTATTATTTTAATTAGAATTTGAGTGATTCCTATAGAGATATCCATTGTTTTCACTTACTTCTGTTCTTTTCAAATTACGAATGTTGAGATTTTAAAAGTGCTGGGAATCAGCAAAAAATATTTTAACTATAGTTTCCGTCAAGACCCAACTCAATAGGAATTCAAATATTTTATATTATGAAGTGATAATTGATGACAGAAACAACTGAAAGTAGTAAAATCCCAGTTTTAATCGCTGGTATCATCGGGTGGGCACATGATGGGTTTGCGCTTGTATTAGTATCATTATTAGCGACAACAATAGCGGCAGAATTTTCTGTTACAAAAGTAGAATTAGGATTCGTATTTTCTGCGCAGTACATAATGACCGTGTTTGGAGCAGCTTTTTTCGGTTACATGGCTGACAAGTTTGGCAGAAAACGAGTTCTGTTACTCTCTATTCTTTGGGATTCTATTTTCACAGCGCTTTCCGCTTTTGCACCTAATTTCTTTATATTTGCCATTCTGAGGCTTATTTCTGGACTAGGAGTTTCATGGGGTATTTCGTTTTCACTTCTTTCCGAGGCTGTTTCATCAGAAAAGCGAGGTAGAGCTGGAGGACTTGTTCATGGGACATTTGTAGTTGGCTACATCGGAGCTGTCATAGTTACCCTTATTTTCGGGAATATTGCTCCCGTTACACTAGGTCCTTTCATCCTTGAAGGTTGGAGAATCTGTTTCTTAACAGCACTTTTTCCTGTTCCATTTCTCATATATCTTGAATACAGGTTAGATGAATCGAAAGTATGGACCAATCAAAAAGAACTTAATGAAAAGGTGGTAACTGAAGTACAAAATGAAAAAACCAGTAGTATGTCAGATGTTCTTAGCAGTAAATGGCTTAAAATGGTTGTTTTATTAACTGTACTGTTTTGGTTATCAGAATTTGCTTATCACGCGCTAGCTGATTGGGCACCAACATACTTTGAGTATCTCTTCATATATGAATTACAAGAGAGTGGAGGTAACGTTGATTCAGCTCAAACACTTGCCAGAGTACTAATGTTAGGAATCATGGTTGTAGCTGGCTTTGCGTTATTCTTAACTGGATGGGCAAGTGATTATATTGGTCGAAAAAAGGCTTTCTTTTTCAGTTGTGTCATAGGTTTAGTTGGTGTAACTCTGTTCGCAATTTTCAACTTTGCTGTCTATATATTCCCGCTGATAATAGTTGGATGCTTAGTATTAACGTTTTCATTTGGAATGCATGGTGTTTTCGGGATTTGGTCTAGTGAGGTATTTCCAACAAGATTTCGTGCAACCGCAACTTCCATCGTTTTCTCAGTTGCACGAGCATTGGCACTTGGGGCTTTTATTATAGGTATCATCACAACAATGCTGGAACCCACTGTTGGTGAAGGTCTAGAACTAGCAGAAAGAGTGTTACTGGATCCATTAGGATTCGCTCAAGCTCTTGCTATTGGAATGACCCTTTGTGTTTTTGCTTATATTGCGATGTTTTTCGTTCTACGGCTCATTCCTGAAACAAAAGGTAAGGATATTACTTTTTAATGGACAAAAATCAAGGAGAATCATTTGATTCTCCTATCCTTATTTTTTGAGGAATCTAATCATATTGCTGCATCATCATAAGTAGCTGGAAGGTAGCTGCCTGTTTTTCATTCATTGACTCCTGCATATCTTTACTGGAGTAGTCATGAAAGCCTTTTCCACTCTTCACTCCCAAAGTACCTTTGTTAATCATATCTGTTAGGAATTTAGGTGGTTCTGTAGATCGATCTAATGATGGATACAAATAAGATAAAACATTTTTTATTGTATCTAATCCCATCATGTCCACCATTTCAAAGACCTTCATAATAGGTAAGCGTAATCCCAATCCATAACGAACAGTTGTTTCCAAATCTGTTACATCCATAACATCATTATCAAGCAAGTACATTAATTCACGGAAAACAGCTGCCTGTAAGCGATTGTGTACATAGCCTGGTACATCTATCTTGACAAGAACAGGTCTTTTATTGACATTCTGTAATAAATCCTTTAAGGTTTCAACCGTCTCATCAGAGGTTCTCTCACCTTTTACTATTTCCACAAGAGGCATGAGGAGTGGAGGATTCATAAAATGGGAGCCTATACAACGTCCAGGGTAATTTAGATCCTTTGTGATTTTAGAGATACTTAACCCAGAAGAGTTTGTAGCAAGTATTGTTGAGGGAGAAGTAAGTTGTTCTAATTCCTGGAAGATTTTCTGTTTCAAAGAAATGACTTCAGGAATAGCTTCAATAATTAATTGAGCATTCTTCAGAGGAGTAATATCTGATGTAAGAATAATACGTTTACGAGCTATTTGAAGATCTTCACGACTGAAGATGCCTATACTTTCAACTTTTGCAAAGTCAGCTTCCATTCGTGTTTCTGCATCTCTTAGAGCTTCATCTGAAATATCATGAAGATATATATTGAAGTCATATGAAGCTCCGAATATAGCCATAATCTCTGCAATAGCAGGTCCCATAACACCAGCGCCAATAACTCCAATGGTTTTAATCTCATTTACTTCCATTTTATTCATCTACTTAGTTTATTTTGTCAAATCATATTTTATAATGGGAATGTTCTTGAACTTCCTTGATAAAGTCACTAACAAACTCTTCTGGAGAATATAAGGGATTGAACCCTAGATCCTTTTTTGCTAATGAATCATCACTTTTCATCATTGACCAACTTCTCAGTTGAAAAGTTAAGACTGGGTCAGGATCATACTCAATAGTTGCGTCTGGTATAACCTGCTTTACAAGATTAGCTAGTTCCTCTGCTGAAAGCCATGCTCCATCAATATTATACGCTTGCTCTGGTAGATCATCACGAGTTGCTAGACTCGCAAGTAATTTAGCTGCTTCTTTTATATAAATGATAGGAATACTGACATCTCCCTCCACATTACAAATTGCTGTTTCTTGTTGTGCTGGATATTGAATGATATTGTTCGCAAAAATCGTTAAACCTTTTCCCGTTCTCCCAGGACCTATTAAGGCGGGAAATCTAATTGAAGTGAAGCTAACATTTTGGCGTCTATGATAATATGATCCAATCACTTCAGAGCAAACTTTTCCTACTCCATACATCGTCCATGGATCACGAAAAGTCGTTTCTATAATAGGTAGCTCCACACCTGGACCATAAATTGCCCCACTGCTGGAATAAATAATTTTTGGTACCCCAAATACACGAGCACACTCTAAAATATTGAAAGAACCTTGAATATTAATTCTAAAGGCATCTAAGAGTTTTTCTTCAGTGTTAGGAGGCATTAGTGAACCGAAGTGGTATATTTTTTCGATATTTGGATTATCCTTGAAAACAGAGACAATGTCGGGCCAGTTTGAAATATCACCTTGAATTACACTGACCCTGGGATTTGACTTTATGTCAACAATTCTACGTTCATTAAGTATATAATCAAAAAGAATTAGATCATCTGGAGTTGATTCCAGTAGTTCGTGTGTTAAAAATGAACCAATAAAACCTGTTCCCCCTGTAATTAAGATCGACATTTTACATATACCTTCTTATTGCCAAAATGAGGGTTCAGCTTTAGCTGCTGCACTTTGATTTAATACATTAGTTACCGATCCATCAACCCGTACATCGACGACATAAACAGCACCACTATTTTTAGCTCGCTTTATAGCTTCAAAAATGTCCTTAGGACGTGCAACTAACTCACCCTGTCCACCTAGACTTTCAGCAAACTTAACATAATCGATGTGGTTCTTATCATCCAAAGTAACACCGATTCGTTCACCCCAAGAAAGGTCCTGGTTATGAGCAATCATACCCCAAAGGGAATCGTTTTCAATAACAATTGTCATTGGTAAGTCATATCTGACTGCAGTATCAATTTCTGCACCATTGAAGAGGAAACTTCCATCACCTGTAAGTACCATTATATCTTTATCTGGTTCAGCTAATTTGGCTGCAATTCCCATCGGAATACCAGCACCCAGATGACCAGTCGGACCGTGTGAGCCTATGATTTGGCCAGGGTATTCAGATTTCAATATTAAATTAGCCCAGACCGTTGTGTCCCCTCCATCAAGAAATAATCGTGTTTTCTTATCCAGAAATTGTTGAATATCTTTTGTGAGTCTTTGAGGTTTTATTGGGACATCATCAGAATCTATGGGTCCACTAAGCATTGCTTCTAGTTGATTCCTATCATTTTTAATTTCTTCAGCCCATGCACGATGCTTTTTCTGATTAGTATTGAGCTTTTTTACTTTTTCAAGAAGCAAATTTAAAAATGGAGCCAAAGAAGATTTGATTCCTAGTTCTAAAGGAATATTTTTACCTACATCTAAAGCATCTGGATCTACATGAATTCTTTTGCAATCTTCTGAGTAAATACTTTGATTTGTTCCGAACCCTAGGTACTCACCAAACGTGACACCAAGAGCGAGGATAAGATCCGCCTGATTAAGTAGAATGTTTTGAATTCCAGCACCAATAGCAAGAGGATGAAGTTCTGGAATGCACCCCTTACCTAAATCATCATATGCGACTGGAATAGAAAGGCACTCCGCTAATTTCAGCAACCCTTCTGAAGCTCCACCCCAATAGACACCACTACCAGCAAGAATAACTGGATTATTAGCGGACAAGAGTAAATTAGCAGTTTCATTAATAGCACTTGGATCTGGAAAAATCTTCCCATGGGAGCGATATTGATTAGGTTTAAGTCCATAAAACGGTTCAGCGAAATCAGGGTCAATTTCCATTGTTAGAACATCAACAGGGAGATCGACCACCACAGGGCCCATGTTTTCTGAAGTTGAATACCTAAAGGCTTCTTGGATATATTCTGGAATTCTAAAGGTATTGTGTACCATTTTTGCATATTTTGTTATTGGAATCGCTAAAGGTAAGTGATCTACTTCTTGAGCAGCATGTTTATCCAAGTATTTGAGTGCTGTATGGCCTGTTAAAGCAATAACTGGGCTATGGGCATAATAAGCAGAAATTAATGAAGGAAGAACGTTAGAAAAACCAGGACCTGCGGTAACTAAGCATACACCGGGTTTTCTCGTAGTTTTTGCCCATCCTTCAGCAGCATTGCCAGCAGCTTGCTCATGACGGGTAGTAATAATTTTAATGCCTTCTTCAACAAGACCTTTATAGATAGGATTTATGTGACCCCCTGAAATTGTAAACACATACTCTACATCCTCTACTCGTAGGCTTTTTGCTACAAGTGAACCACCTGATACATTATCTGCCAAAATTGTACACCAAGAGTAATTTCTTTCAGTTAAATAAGAATTTCTAGGATTAAATTTTCATTGAAAGTATTCCTGAATATTTGCGTGGGATTTTTATTAATTTCTTCACGATAATTTTTTCGATTGAAATGAGCAATGGCTATAATGATCGAATTATAAGGATTAACCTTTCAACAAAAAAAATTGATATAGAATCTTTACCTCCAAGAATTGCTGAATCTTTTATTGGAGGAAAAGGTCTCGGGGCATATATTCTCACACGAGAGGTAAAAAAGGGAATTGATCCATTAGGACCTGAAAATAAAGTAATTATTGCCACAGGTCCTCTTCAAGGATCAGTTGTGCCAATTTGTGGGCGGTACTGTATAGTAACAAAATCCCCTCTAACTGGATTATTTCTAGACTCTCACGCGGGAGGGTTTATTGGACCAGAGCTGAAATTCGCTGGATACGACGCAATAATAATAGAAGGTGTATCCGATCAACCCTGTTACTTATCTATCATCGATGATAATATTCAAATTAGAAATGGTGAAAAAATTAAGGGAATGACTACTCTAGATAAAGAGATTCAAATAAAACAAGAATTAAATCTAGAGAATGCCAAAGTAATGTCTATAGGCCCTGCTGGTGAGAATTTAGTAAAGTTTTCCTGTGTCACAGGTGATAGCTTTAGAAATATAGGTCGAGGAGGGGTTGGTGCGGTATTTGGAAGCAAAAATCTAATGGGGGTTGCAATAAAAGGATCTAATAAAAACATTCCAGTAGCTAATATTGAAAAACTAAATCTTTTGGCAAAAAATCTTCGTGAAAGAGCAAAAACTGGTAAAGATGCTGATCATTGGATCTATCGAGTAGGAACTCCTGCTCTTCTGAATCATTCCTCCAGAACCGATCACTTACCTGTAAGGAATTTTCAATTTGGTACTCTTGAAGATCCTAGTTTATTAGGTGAAGAGGCGTTAAATCTCTATAAAAGAAAGAAAAAGCCATGTTATAAGTGTGTAATACAATGTTCTCATGTTTTTGATGAGGAATTTTCATTTAAGGATGATAAAAGACATATCGTAGCAATACCTGAGTACGAGACATTAGGTTTAATCGGTTCAAACTGTAAAGTTAAGTATGAAACAGTTATAGAAGCCAATTATCTCTTAAACAAGTATGGCCTTGATTCTATTAGCACAGGAAGCGTTTGTGCATTTTTTATGGAGTGTTCAGAAAAGAATCTTGTTCCTGAAGATTACAAGAAGGAGAAAGTTTATTTTGGTGACGATGATGGATTGTTGAAGTTAATTGAGAAAATTGCGTTTAAAAAAGGAGTTGGAAAGTTACTCTCCGAGGGAACAAAAAGAATTTCAGAGGTATTTGGGAAAGGAACAGATACTTTCGCCATACAAGTCAAAGGTTTGGAAATGGCTGCTTGGGATCCCAGAGCAAAGCTTGCATTAGGATTAAGTTATGCCACAGCAGCAGTTGGAGCTTCTCATTTGCGAGGATGGCCTTCTACCAGTAAAATACCAAAAGATGAATTAATATCACCAGAGATTGTTGAGACATTAGTGGAGGGACAGGATACAAAGTTCATTAAAGATTCCTTAATCATCTGTCACTTTACACACTCAATCATCCCAGCATTAAATCTCTCTGATATGCAAGCACTCTATCAAGCTGTTACTGGATGTTCAATTGATGTTGTTGATATTGCTAGGAATATTTGGGGTTTGACTCGCTATTTCAATATGCGGGAATTTGCTCTCAAGGGGAAAGCAGCAGGTGAATTCGATACTTTACCTAATCGGATTTTACATGAACCTCTTCCAACAGGAAGCGCAGCTGGATCAAAAGCTTTTATTTCCGAAGATGATTTTAATCAAGGGCTACAATTTTTATATAAAAGACGACATTGCGATCCAAATGGAGATCTTAGTAAAGCAGAAACTAAGCGAATTCAAAATCTATTGAATTGAAAAAAGAGCTCTTCATTTATGAAGACATCATATCTGATATGTTATGATGTAGATCCAAATGATGTTAAATGATCTTACCACCAGAATTGAGCTGTTTAGAAAAAGATTTCATAACAAAGAAACTTAAGTCTACCGACAATTCGAAGTTAAACAAAGAAGAACAGCTTCTCACATTGCTTGGAGAATTGTTTATAACCCTCCTAGCCTCAAGATTATTGACCATCTCAAAGTTGAGAGTTTTAACTCAGAAGCATGAGAATTCAAAATCAGATATGTTTTTCAACGACCTTTTCCATCTCATTATTGAACAATCTGATATTATATCGAAAAATAATCCAATAATTTTGCGGATACAGCAATTTTTTAACTTATATGAGAATATTAACTCGGTTACAGTGAATCTTGGTGTTATTGCGTCCAACTTAGCAAATTATTCTTTCCAGCTGGAAGAGGAACCTTCTGATACTCATTTGAGTCCACAATTACTCTCACTACTAACTGAATTTTATCCTCTGATTTTATTGAAGAAGAAAAAAACTGGGAAATATTACACTCTTCCCAATGACGCAGCACTGGTTTCTCTGCTCGTAGTGTACCGCTTTTTGAAAGAAAAGTGTACTCATTCATATAATGATAAAATCTTTGACTTTTTAATTGAGGAGAACGTTGATAGAAGTTACGAAAATCAAATTAAAAACAGTTTACAGACTGAGGTCAGAATTCTTGACCCCGCTTGTGGATCAGGAAATTTCATTATCCCGCTTACACGTTTATTATGTAAACTGGGAACACTAAAAGGGAGTGTTGTTCGATTATACGTTGATGCTATTGATTTAGATCCTTTAGCATTATTAGTTACACGTTTACGTTTTTTTTTATTGGAGTTGTTCTGTTTCATCCACTATGGACCCTCAAGGATACAACTTGAAATTAACATTAGAAGAGAAGATTTCTTGGTTGGAAATAATAAAATAAAATTTGATATAATTATTGGGAATCCGCCATTTGTACGGCATGAGGACATAGGAGCTAATTTTACTCCTAATTATAAGAAGGATTTGGCAGATAAGTTTCTGATGGAAACAGAACCTAAAATAGTCATTGATAAGAAGAGTGATTTGTATATTTATTTTTGTTTAAAAAGCCTAAAATTGCTAAAAAAGACGGGAGTACTGGGTTTCCTAACTTCCAACGCTTGGTTGGAGGTTAAATACGGAAAAACTCTCCAAAACTACTTAATTCAACTTCTATCAAATAAAAAACTCGTTCAGTGTGAGATAATATATCAAGCTGGTGCAAGACTCTGGAAAAAAATCGGAATTAATTCTATCGTGTTTCTAGCAACTCGAAATTTAGACTCTCAGTCACAATCCGAAGGTATGTACTTTACAGAAGCAAATTCAATCTTAAATCAGATACCTACACGTGAACTTAAACAGAGTATGCTCTTTAGTCGTGAGGTAACCTCTTTAAATTATCGGACAGAATTAATCCCCTTGTCTGAATTATCCCAGACACATAAATGGGCTGGAAGTTTCTTAAGGGCATCGAAAAGTGAGAGAAGGGTTTTAAAGAAGTTATTAGCACAGGGGGTTCCCATGCACTCCATTGCAGATGTACGTTTCGGGATAAAAACTGGTGCCAATGAATTTTTTCACTTAATCGGAAATGAAGGTGAAAATAACCGATACATCGAAATTAAGAATAAAAGAAATTATTGTGGTCGAATTGAAAATCAATTTTTAGTACCATTAATCAAGAGTCCTTCAGAGATTGAAAATTATTCGGTGACTTCTGTATTATCAAAGAAAAACTGGTTGTTTTATTGTCAAAAATCTAAGGATCAACTAAAGGGAACATTTGCATTAAAATATATTCAATGGGGTGAAAAGGAAATTGTCCCTATTAAACAGGGACTAAAAATGGGTTCAAATGTTCAGGGGTTTGCATCTCTTGCAAGCGTTAGTGAAAGAGACTCGTGGTATTCAATAAATCCATACCCAGTTCCACAACTTCTTTGGGCAAAAAGTTACCATGATAAACCAGGATGTTTTTTGAATCAGGAGAATTTCTACCCTGATCAGCGTTTCTACAGCATTTATCCGCATAATGAGGGACAAATTCCTTTATTATTTACCTATTTGAATTCAAGCTTTGTTTGGGCACTAATGGAACAGGCAGGTAATACAAACATGGGTTTAGGGGTATTAGATACAAACGTTTACTGGTTGAAGACACTTATAATACCTGAATTAATGTCATCAAAGCAATTAGAGGAAATTAAGAGTCTAGCGAGCGAACTAGAAGAGAACTATAGAAGAGAGCCAATTACTTCAGATTCAGAGATAAGAAAGAAGATTGATCACTTTTTTAAGGATCTTTTTGGGCTAGCGGATTCAGAAATTAGTGTTATTGAAAATTTCATTAGAAAAAGTATCAGAAGAAGACTTGCTAGTAATTAAACAGTTACGAAAGACAATTAAATTTTTGATTTGACAATTAATTATAATCGATTAGGGTGAACTCCGCTTTTGACAACTGAAATACAGAATCAGATACCATCTATTAAGGAAATCATTGACCAGCTAGTGGCACAGCAATTTTACATTGCCCCCAATATCATAACGGACCGTACTTACAGTCTTCAATTTGAGGTTTCAGGTGCAGACGTAGTCTACAACCAATTCACAAATTTTCTCCTGACTAATTGCGATCATTTGTATGGTATTGAGCCCACTCATTATTTATCTGCTTGTATGAAAGTAGGGAAGAAGTTATCAATAAAACCACTTCAAAGATTGGAAGAGAGATTTCACGAAAAAATCGGCCCTTATATTCAGAATAAAAATTCAGAAAAAGAAGAAACAGCAGAAACAATTCTCTTTATCGCAACTATATCAACAATATTAGAAGTCCTAGATTTGGATCATTACCAAACATTAATCAAAGAACTTTCTGCGTTATATTTCCATCAGTGTATTAGCTCGCTTGATTTAAGTCCTCAAAAAAACTTAGATCAAGGTATAAATAGGCTAGCAGAAGCAGCTAATCCTAAAATATCATTACTTCAAAACATGGTCAGACTACGAAGTATTGCATCGATTTTTGATCTAACAGATAGTCTATCATATGATAAACGCGAATTGATGAACCATCAA
Organism: Candidatus Hodarchaeota archaeon; assembly: GCA_016840305.1. The sequence goes on along the minus strand of JAEOSP010000263.1, from coordinate 4,533 downwards.
AATGATATTATTCAAAAAATTATCAATGGAAGCTATTGACGACAAATAGACGAATTTTTACTGAGTACATGAATAACGCTTGAAATATTAGTGGAATATGGTGATTTCACTAATTCTATCCAATCAAACAAATAAGTGATGTATTTCACACAAATATTTATTACTGCTAATAATAATCCATCGTTACTATATATCATAAATGTCCCCAAAATTAAAGCGAGTTAATTCTTGGACGGATTAAGGAGATGCAAATTAATATCACAGAAAGCTTGAAGGAAACGTATCCAGATTCGATATTTGGAAACCTAATCATAAGACAAGTTCCAAATAGAAAGAGAAATGAAATTTTAGAAGAACAAAAACGAAAATTGGAGAGAGAGATAAAAGAAAAATATGCTGATGTGGATAAGGATTCCATTATACATTACTACAACACATACTTCAAGCTGTGGAGAAAAACGTACCCCATTGAGTACCAGATTAAAACATTAAAAAATGGTGGGAAGTTTCCGCAAGTTTCAGTCATAGTAGATTGCATGTTTATTGCAGAACTCAAAAATAGGATTTTAACTTCGGGACATGATTTAGATGAAATCAAAGGTGATCTAACCTTTGACATTTCAAAAGGTGGGGAGCAATATCTAAAGATAGATGGTCGAAAACAGGATTTGAAAAAGGACGACATTGTTCTAAAAGATAATGAGGGAATTTTAGCAAGTATTCTATATGGTCCAGCAAGAAGAACTACTATATCACTAAAAACAAAAAATACTCTTTTCTTTGCGTGGTGCCCTTATGCTATGGATGAAGAAATTATCAAGAGCCACTTAAATGATATCTTCCAAAACTTAAACAGTGTTTTTGAATCTATTACTTCAGAAATTCAATTAACTAGACCATAATATATCTAAATTGAGATTAGATAATTTTTAAAATACAGATGTGCAATAACCTACACGATAGCACTACTTCTAATGCCTAGTCAGAAGAATATATTAGTCGATCTATTCTTTTAAATTTCGATAATTCCTCATTTAAAACTCAAATTTCTTCTTCTTTTCCTATAGGAGTGTAAAAATGCGAAGATTACAGGGGTAAAGAAGCTAATCCCGAAAGGAGTACTCTTTGTTGTTGTGGTTTCAGAAGATTTGATACCCTGTGCATAATAAATATCCATTTCATTGTTTCTACCATCAGACCATACGACATGGGGAACATTACTTGAGTCCACTCGAATAGTAAAATAATCTCCTGGTCTAGTAAACGTATTTGAGGTGGAAAATCCATTTGAGATATCTATTGGAGTACCAAATATGGGTTCTCCTGTTTGAGGAAATTCTAACACTCGGTAGAAAGGTTTAAACGATGTTCCACCCTCATCGTCGTAATAAGCAACATGGATTTTTCCCTGGGAATCAATATCCATATCTGGTTCCCATTGATTGCCTGAACAGTCAGGATTAACTCGATGGCGAGTACTCCAAGTTAATCCAAAATCATCAGAATATCGGATATAAACATCCCATAATCCATCTGGTTCAAATTTTTCGGCCCATAGAACATACAATCGGTCATTTTGATCGAAATGAAGTACAGGTAGAGAACCTTTTGTTGGTCTTTGATCAGCTGAGGTTTCGAAGGTGCTGTTTTCGCCATCTTGATTGATATCAACGGGGGAAGCAAAAGTAAGTCCTTGATCCTTTGAAGAGCTTACATAAATATCTCCCCATACACCATCTGTAAACCACAACCAAGCAACATACACATTATTATTACTATCAGTTGTAACATAAGGAGCGAGGTGATCAATGGGATCGGTTATGGAATCAGTTATTAAACTAATTTCATTAAATGTACTACCACCATCTACTGATCGTGATAATCGAACAAAGACTGCATCAGATGTCACGTTGATATCATCATAAACCACATAAAGTATTCCATCATTACTGACCACCATGGTTTCTTTATCTGCAAATCCATCTCCATAGCTAGCTGTTGCTAAAGTCCATGTTTCCCCATAATCTATGCTTTTTGCGACTGTCATTTGCGAAAAACCTTCTCCAATTGGGTCATTCAGAGAAAATTCTAAATATACATAATACAAAGTTTCAGTCTCTTCATACCAAACTAACCAAGGATCTGATTGGCCCGTATCTGGAACAAAATTGGGCATGTTAAAAGGATTTGACCAAGTAGCTCCATTATCGATTGATTTTGCAAAACTAACTCTGACCCCTACACCATTATGAGTATATGCTTCCTTCCAACCCGCAAAAATGATCCCATTTCCACTAACAGCTATTGTAGGCTCCACATGATGAGTATACGGATTATCACTAATTGATAACAGAACATTATCAGAAAATTCTACAATCAAGGAACTATCATTAGTAGCAGTAATAGGATTGATTTGAACAATTTGGAGAAGAAAAAGGAGTAGTATAATTTTCTTTTTCATATAGAACTCACCTAACATCAAAAAAGAATGAAAATATTTACATCGATCCCCTTCTTAAAATCTTTTAGATAACTGCAACTCAAGGATTCGTACCAGAAGAACAGTGATCTGAAATATGCTATTCCGCAACACTACGGTTATTTACCGAATTTTCAAGGTGGAGATGGTGCCGAATCGTTTGCTGAAATGGCAAATTGCAATGTTTTCATTCTGGATAATGGAGGAACTAGTAAGAGTGATTTATGAGATTAATAAAACTCAAAGTTAAGGTTTTGAAAGGGAAGTTAAGAGAGGAAATACACTTCCACACTTGGACAAATAGCATTGACCCTAGCCAATTTTTAAAAACTGGTAAAAAGTTACGATACAAAGGTTATCAAAATTCTTTATTGTGGTTTTAAACATGCTTGAAATAATAGTTGATTTTTTAGGTGTTATTTGTCTCATTGCTAGTCTTATTGGGCTATTCTTTGGGATAAACAAATTCATGAAATCCAAAAAAAATGAATCTGATTTATTGAAGTATCTTGCATTAGGTACATCAATCGTTATTGGACTTGTAAACATTGTCGCGATTTTTGAAGCCTACGTTGACACTGTACCTCCAGATGTGACTGTTCATTGGTTAACAATTGTTTTAATCTTTTTAGCAGGTATGTCAATGCTAGCTGATCCCCTTAAGGATACTCCTTTGGCAGCAGCGATAGCAATAATTACGCTTGGTGCCTTAGCAGGTTTATTTCTTCTCTTTGGTGATATAAATACCGGATCTGGTGTTAGTATGGATCTTTTTGGAATCGTAGTTCCATTATGGATAATCATACTCGGTATGGTTTTGATTGTAGGTCTTGTATTCCTTGCATCATTATTCACAGAATTCACTGTGGATAAAATTTTGCAAATTATTTCTTGGGCCCCAATCGTGATCATCTTCAATCTTGCCTTATTCATTCAGGCAGCACTGATGATTGTATTACAGGATCCTGCTGGTATTTGGGCTCTCGTTGCATAGCCTTGCTATGGAAATCCCTTTCTTTTTTTTTTATTCTTTAAGGCGGGGAATGATCTTACGTGCTAATTTTGTGAATGCCTCTTCGACAGCTTCACCGGTTTTAGCTGATGTTTCCACAAAATCTGCTTTCAAGGCCTTAGATTTCACAAAACCTTTCAAAGTTTTCAAACTAGACGGAATTCCAGGACGTAGATCAATTTTATTACCTACTAACACAACTGGGAGATCGTCAAAAGTCTCTGCGCGTTCCCTCACTTCAGTTACCCAAGAATCAAGAGATTCTAATGATTTTGGTCGTGTGACATCATAAACAGCTAAAGCGCCCATAGCACCTTTAAAATATGATTTCATAACACCACGAAAGGCAGGTTGACCAGCGAGATCCCAGATGCTCCACTCGATGTTGTAGCCATCAATATTTGTCCTTAGATAAGCAAAATCTGCCCCCATAGTAGCCAAAAAGTCAGTTTTAAAACCTTCTCCCATATACTGCCTACGTATAGATGTCTTACCGACCGCACCATCGCCTACAAGGACTATTTTGAACAGGAATTTTGTCAATGTAACCATAACCAAAAAAAGGCGTTTATAAAACTTATTAAGAGTAAACCTTCAATTTTTATAAGAGCTTGCAAATATTTTTTATTCACTCAAAGATATTACTGAAGAATGGATTATGATATCTAATAAACAAGATAGAAGTAAATTATTAATCTTTGTAGTTGGAACTTCAGGAAGCGGGAAAGATTCTGTGATGCGTGAAACTGTCGCTTATCTTACACAGAAAGGTATCCCAGCTCAAATTCTGAAAAGAATGATTACTAGAATGCCAGATAAATATGAAGAATCTAATTTTCTACCTGTTGATGAATTTTTACAACGAAAAAACGAATTTGCTTTATCTTGGAAAATATATGATAATTGGTATGGAATTCCGTGGGATTCTATTAATATTGCTTTCAAGAATTACTCCTTGCTATTGATTAATGTATCAAGAGATGTTCTTTACGAAGCGCGAAAACTATTTCCTTCATCTCTCATAATTTTGGTTACTGTACCG
>JAEOSP010000262.1 GCA_016840305.1 Candidatus Hodarchaeota archaeon | reverse complement strand
TAATCCAAAATCGTCATGGCAATGAACTGAAATTCTTACATTAGAAGGGATAATTTTTTTATGTTCCCTAATTACATAAGCGTATCCAGGAGGTGTAATTGTTCCCACAGTATCCGGAATATTAATTCGCGTAGCACCCGCTTCAACTGCGGCTATATTAGCTTTTATTAAGAATTCTAAATCTGATCTGGTTGCATCTTCAGCTGAAAATTCTACTTTTGAGTAATGTTCTTTAGCGTACTCGGTTTCCTTGGTTATTGCTTCTAAAACTTGCTCGCGTGTCATCTTTAATTTATTTTCAAGATGAAGGTCTGAAGTAGCTATGAATACATGAATCGAATCCATATCACATTCAATGACTTTATCTATATCTAAACGACCTATTCTTGCTAATCCAGTTACCTCAGCTTTGAGTCCCAGTTTTGCTATTTTCTTACAAGCTTCATAATCGCCCTTTGAAACTATGGGCATACCAGCTTCTATAATATCGACACCAATTTTATCGAGTTGTTGTGCAATTTGTATTTTTTCTTGTAGTGTAAAGGATATTCCTGGAGTTTGTTCACCATCTCGAAGTGTTGTATCAAAGATGTAAACTCTATTCGGAAGATTCAAATTTTTGGTTATTTTTCCAATGTGCGGAGAAACAAATATTTTTTTAGATTCTTCACTCATATCTGACCATCTCTTTTAATTTATATAAAATATACAATTCAATTAAACTCTGTGCGTTCATTTGGACCTTTTGAGGTGTAAAAAGTAGTCTATTTTTTTCGTCCTTTCTATTTACAGAGAACGCAATCCCACATTTAATTTCACCTTATCAGAATACACTTATTTTAACATAAAAATATTTTGGTAGAGCTAAAATTGAAAAGTATTAAATAAGAATTTTTTAAAATCTAGTTGAAATTTCATTTAAAACACCAGATGTTAATTAAAGAAGTGTATTGTATGAGTTATATAATTAAAGACGTCTTATATTACATTCCGAGTGGCAGTTTTGATTCGAATATGTATGTTTATGGAAAAAAAATTCTGATTGATACTGGACATTCTCCAGGATATGCGAGAAAAATTGTAGATCATTTGAAAGAATATAAGATTGAACTAAAAAATGTGATATTGACACATATACACCCTGATCACTCATCTAACGTTGATATGTTTCAATCAGAATTCAATACAAAGGTCTGTGTACATGAAAAAATCGCTAGAAAATTCTCCAAATACACAGATAATTTAATAATTTTGAAGGAGGGAGATTTCGTAAAAGCTGATAATGGTCTACAACTTCAAGTGATTCATACACCAGGTCATAGTTCTGGTGGAATTTGTCTATATGACGAAAAACACAAAATTTTGTTTTCTGGTGATACTGTATTCAGTCACGGCAATATCGGACGGACGGATATAGGTGGAGATATCAATCAATTAATTAATTCAATCGAAAAATTATTGAAACTTGACGTTGAATATCTGTGTCCAGGACATATGGATGCAGTAAAGGATGGTAACAGTCATATTAAAAGCTCTTATGAATTTGCAAAAAGAGTATCATCATGGGGAATGTAAAATAAGACCCAGGAAATGAATTTTTAATCAATTTTCTTTCTTATTACCTTTCCATTGGGTTCTTCTTCTTCAAAGATTTCAGCTTGAAATTTGTATATTTTTGTTTTCGGATCGAGCCATTGATCCATTGTGAGATGTGCTTTCCAGCATGTCCATCCAAGAAATTCTTCCTCATTCCAAGGTGGCTCCTGTTCTATAGGAACTTGAGGTAAGAGGAGGCCTTTATTCCAACCTTGTTCAACAATTAAGCCATCCCTTCCAACTTTTATCATTTTTGGGTAATCTTTAACATTTTCTACTTTTATTAATTCAGGGGGAGTTAGAACTGATATTTCAACAAGAATGTTATCTAATTCTTCAGGTTTTACAGTAGAGAATCGAGGATCATTAAATACAGAATCAATCGCAGAATCGATTGTTGCTTGAGCTAGAGAAGATTTCGGTTCTATTCTGCCAATACATCCACGTAATTTGTGTTCTGGACCTTTTGTGTATTTATTTAATGTTACAAACACACCAGCTTTTTCCAACAATTTTTTTGGAGTATCTTTAGGAATTTCAGGTTTGACGGGTTTATGGGCCTTCACACTCTCCACAACTGTTTTCTTTGCGAGTTTATGGAGAAATATCCCTTCTTCATCTGAAAGATATGGCAAATTAATTTCTCCGTTATTAATCATTAATTAAAAATTGATAAAATTTATATTAAAATATTTAATTTAGACTAATTTAAAATTATTTTTCAATATAAAAATGAAACAACTATGATGGATATGAGAGAAGAGTGTCTTAAGATGAAAATAAAAAGGATTGGAGGTGTGTGAGTAGTTTTACTCCTTTGTTAGTTTGTATCCGAGCTTCATTTGAACGAGATAGCGTGTAAAATTAAGGGCGTAGCCACCATATATTAATAAGCCAAGGAAAATCAAGTATAGAGCAAAGAAAACTGCACTAAATACGACATTTATGTTTATTATCATTCCAGTTGGAGTAATCGCTGGATTTGGCATGGTTGTAGGCACAAATATGCCAACACTCAGTAATAAATTATAATATAATGTTACATCAACTACACCGACAATATATCGCAGTATACCACATACCCCTGCACCAGTTGGGTGAGCTTCTTCATTTAATTTTTCAATGAAAACCAAAGTACCTACAATTCCACCAATGATATATAACCAATCTAC
>JAEOSP010000261.1 GCA_016840305.1 Candidatus Hodarchaeota archaeon | reverse complement strand
TAATCAACAGCATCATAAATACTAGAGTATGTTGGCTCTACAGCACCACCATAATTACTGATAGTAATAGGCGATTTGTTCAAAATATGATCATCTTGACAAAGCGCTTCACCAGCAGTAGGGGTATAACTAAGAGAATAATTAACAAAAGCATTATTGAAAATACTAGTTATAAAAAGCTCCCTAGCATACTGAAACGCATTACCCATTTCAGAAGCAAAGGTCCGAAGAAGTCCAGACAAATTCCTATTATCATCAAGTAACTCTTCACTAAGAATAAATCCATTAGTATATTTCACACAAGTAAACTCGACTTTTCTCAGCTCCTCGGCATCCTCAAACCTGATAGGCTCAAGCTCATCAGTTACACGAGGGGGTCCGAACCCAGTGTAGGTATATGTTTGCCATGTTTTAGTACCAAGCTTAGATACACTAAATAACTTACGATAATCAAAGCTTGTTTTATCTGATTTTACAAGAAATGGATTTTCGAAGTCTTGCAGAGCTACAGTATTTTGCCAAGTAAAAGTGGATAGTGCCATTTAATTACCTCCAGCCTTAAACCTTAACTACCTTCAGCCTGAAGATAGTCATCAATTATTCTTACTCTCAACCAGGTGCTGTAGTTAGCTATATTTGTAGGATCTTCAAGGGATTTAATAGCAATTACCCTTGCTGCAGCCGAAACCCCAACATCTGCATACCAAATATCACCAACCTTCAGTAGATTATATCTAGTCATAGTAACAGCATTATCGGATGTCACTACAGCCGGAGTACCAAGCGTACTATCATAAGTTTGAATTTCAATCAAATCTCTTTGAGTGAACTCTTCAACAGCGATTAGGGAATCAGTAACTCCAGTAGCATCAACCAATGCAATTCCAAGTATTAGCGTAGGATTAGCTGGACATACTGTCACCTTTCCGGCAACCAAGTAAACCAAATCACCAGCATTAAATGATTGAGATGCAGCTTCTGGATATTGATTTTGAATCTGCGCCATCTCAGTAGCTGGATTTACTGATTTCGGATTTAGAGTCTTAGTCAAACTCGACATATTATACTCCTTACTCCCTACTTATGTACTAACCTTTACTCCTTATGTATTAACTACAGGAGCAAGCGGTTCTTTACTGTGACTAACCTCGACCGTAGTAACAAAAGGTTTATTTTTATATTTTTTAGTTACCTCCCTTTCTTGCTCACCCCAAACGCATTCACTGCGTTCTGCGGTAGCCATAGCAATTCTCTTTGATGCTTCATTATACTTTTCAGTAGGCATTACCCCGATTATAGTATCTCTATACTGTATAAGCTCCTCTGCACCATATGAAGTTATTCCAAACATATTAATCATTGACTCATCCAGCGGATAACTGGTACCCTTAGACATTACTTTTAGCTCACTAATACTAAGCAAATACCATCCAGCTGACCTTTTATCACCAATGGATTCTTTATTCATTAGGCACAAAACAAACGTCACTCCACCATCTCCTAGTATTTTATTAATATATCCAGAAAACGCTCTCATAAACTTCTGAAAAGGTGTAAGATATGCAATTTTTTCTTCTCCATTTGCATCGTATTCAATCGGAACAAAATTATCAATAGTAAGATTAGAATTAAAAACATCAAGGAAAGCTTGTCTCGCCACAGCTGCATCATTGAACTCTTTATCTTTAGCCATTTGTTCCTCCATCACTAATTTCGCTTGGCGAATCGATAGAACCAACTCCCCACGAGGCAATAAGTTTCGTATTCTCTGACTTAAGATCACGATTATAATCAGAGACATTATAATCGTGATCCATTAGCTCCTTAATAGAATCTTCTGTTAGGAAACTTTCATTATTAGGTGCAGCCTCTTGTGATCCCTGCTCAGGTATTCCTGAAATCTTCACTGATTCTTTTTTTGCTGCCGTTTCCGTTCCCTCAGTTTTCACTTCAACATCTGTTGAAATACCCATATATGCCTTCACTGCAGCCAATGCCGAATTAACAAATCTACCATCAATACTCTCAAGATATGACCAATTGCCAGTAGCTGCTTGCTCAATAGCCCTTGTACCAACATTTTCAATATGCTTATCAATAGCATCTTTGAAGTCACTATTACTCACATAATCACTATCTCCAGCCAAAATTTTATTTATCTCAGGAATCTTCACTCTCTCAAGCTCAGCAGTTGCATCAGAAATTCTAACTCTTGCATCTACCTTATCTCTTTCAGCATGAACTTTCTGAACTGCAGCTTCAATCTGCGCCTCAAAATCCTTAGGCGACATACTAATACTAGCTGCTCCACCTTCGCTAACTCCCGTACTAATATTTTGATCCGAGCCTGGGCTCGAGCCTGAACCAGAGCCTTCACCCATCACCTTATCATATATTTCTTCCGGCATCTTACTAACCTCTTTCTAGCTCATTGAAGAGCTTAAGTAATTTCATTAAATGATATTTCTCCTTAAGACCATCTCCAGTACCCCAGATTACAAGATTAATTTCATTTAACATATGATCCTGTATAATTTTAAAATCCTCCTGACTTAGCCTTGAGTGCGGTTTTCGGGATCTTTCCTTTAGTCTCCTCAATAAACTCTGCTGTGAGAGTTTCGAAAGCAATTCCGAGTCCTTGCATCTCCTTAGACTGCTGCTCATTTTTAGAAACCATTTCTTGATATGCTTGACCAACATTTTTAAGCTCCTCTGCTATCATATTATGCGCATTTACCGTTAAATCATCCGGAACCTCTACTCCAAAAATATCCAACCATGGCTTAACAATATATTCTAAATAATATTCAATCATAAATGCCGCTATTCCTGCAGCTTGACCACCTTGACCTATAATCTCAACAAACTGAAGTATTATTTGAAAAACTTCAGGAATTTTGTGAATTAGACCAAGAAGCTCTTGTCTCTTTGTTTCACGGCTAAGCTTCTTGCTAGAAACTTTTGTTTCAATAGATACCTGATCTTCCCAATATTCAGTTGGCCAATTAAGAACCACTTCCGTAATTTCTTCTTCATCATCAGCTATAGTAAAATTCCATCCCTCTGGATAAAATTGTTTATAAAGCGATATCTCAATATATAAAACTTGAGCTAAAATCGCACGTACTGATTCTATTCTATCCAACCAAGGTTGGGATCCTTCAGATATCAACATTTGTTGACCTTGCGCAGTTGGCCTGGAGATCTGCTCTTTACCAAAGTTATACGAAGAAAAACCAACCATCATCTCAACTTCATTTGTAAACATCTGCTCCAATGTTTCCAATTGAGACCATGGCTGATTAATTCTAATAACCTCAACTGCTTCTCTTATTGGCGCAGACATTCCCTCAACTTGATAAATACCGCTAGGAAGCTGATTGTCAACAAGGTAATCCGAAAGACCAAGATCCTTCTTAACGAGACATATCAACTTATTAGCAAATGATGCCGCATCCATTCTCTGTTGAACAGAAGCAGTGAGAAATCTATGATGAGGCTCTATCTCAAAAGCCAAAGAATTTCCATTAACATCATCAAGAACCGACTCCTCATATGACATACACTTATATGGAATCTTATTATCCATCCTCCAATTTATTATCCACGAAAAAACAGACTTTGATTCAGCTTCAAATATAACAATAACATTATTATCTTTATATTTAGTAGTTACAACATAAAACTTATATAAAGATTTTGAGTTTCCATTCTCATCAATAATACTAACATCTTCATCATCAGTAAACATAGTTCTTGTTCTGGCATTAGGATCTCCAATTACATCCAAAAGTAATTTTCCGTTTCTATCAGTCTTACGAAAAACTCCCCTTCTTTGTAAATCTAAAATCTGAGATTTAGTATAATACATAACCTCAGCAATCCAATCAAGAGACTCAAGACTACTACATGGCATTTTGTGAATGAAGTTAAAAGGAGAAACAACTCTCCTTACGGTCTCAAGTTGCATTTCTTCAATTCTAACTCCCCTCCTTAAAATTCCTTCATAATCTTTGCTCTTAGAAGCACCCCATACAATATCACCATCCTTACTTTCTAGGTGATAGTAATCCTCATACTCTCTATCGGAAAATTCAATATCAACAGCTACGGTAACTTTAGGAAAAAGTAAAAAATGTTTAAAAAGCTTTCTGCAAAATCTACGATATTCACTAATTCCCTTATTCGTTACAATTCTTTGCGCCATATAAGAGAATTGACTAGCAACCTCTTCCAGCATTTTACTTGGCTTAACTGGTTTAGCTACAAAGATCTGCTCATGATCAAATATAGCACCCATAAACCTAGCTACAGCAGCTTTCACGTACTTTGCTGTAGTCGGAAAATCAATATCGCATTCCTCGCCTCTTGCTCCTTTTCTTTTAAGCAACGAATTGTATTGAGCAAGAGCAACTTCACATTTCTTTTTAAAATTCTTCCATTCTTCGGAACAAAGAACTTTATCTATCTCAGTACTTATCATTTCAATAAAGTCAAGCTCATCAACCTTGGACACATGAATATCATCAGGTATCTTAATAACTCTATCTACCGGAATATTATATCTAACTAT
>JAEOSP010000260.1 GCA_016840305.1 Candidatus Hodarchaeota archaeon | reverse complement strand
TTATGGCTATCCTCTATCCTCTTCTTATTGTAATTCTTTCTATTGTCTTTCCTGAAAGATATATTGATATGGGTGGAGGTGTCCAAGGATTTCTGGTTACAACGCTTTCTTTTTCTTCAGGACTTATTGCTGCTTTATTCTTTGCTGGTACAAAAATCTCAGAACGGAACTTAGGGGCCCTTTACGGATCTTTACCTATAAGAGAGCAAACTTTGTTTCGATCAAAACAAATTATTGTAATCTGTGGTTTGGTTTTCCCATTAATACTCGGATTTGTTGTTAGTCACATTATTAGAACTCCGATCCCCTATTTAAGTGGTATCAGATTACTTCTAATTTATCCTTTAGTAGGAACAGAGCTAATTCTCGTAAATACGCTATTATATGGGTCATTTAATCATCGATACACATTAACAGTAGAAAACAATGATAATGCTATCCTCAAAGTAGTAATTCTCTTTTTAACATTATTTCTAACCATTATTGGATATAATAGATTCATTGATCTGATTATTGCGGATATATCTTTACCTGAATTACCAGTAACTTTGGTTATTACGATAATCGTTTATTTAATTCTTGAAGTTATTTCTCGGAAAATTTTCAAAGTACCTGAAACACTCTAATTATTCGTTTTTCATGAAGCTTTCAGTTTTCAACCACTGATGTTATTTGCCTTATTCATTTATCTTATAATCAAGCATTTTAATATTGACACAAGATTGTAATTCTGAAGTGGTATTAAGATGAAGACCATTAATGGAAGTAAGGATCTTACAGAAGACGAAAAAACAGTTATTGGGATAATCAGTGAACTGGAAACCAGAGAGAAGAATCCGAAAACAAGAGAAATAACAATTTCTGAAAATTTAAAGATTACACTCACTGTTGATGGGATAAAACAGCTAAAAATGATTTCGGAACGTAATATAAATTCCGATAACGCAATTAGACTGCTAATTGGTAAAAATCTTGTTACTTATGAAGAAAAAGAGCTTAAATTAACTGAAGATGGTATAAAAATAGGAAAGATGATTAGATCTAAACAATTGTGTGATTGGTATAATAAAAATCTCCTTAAATGTGTTAAAAGCAAGGCATACGCCTTATTTTGTACTAAAGTATTCGGAAAAAATCTCAATCAATTCAATGTTCTTGATATGGAACAGCTTGAAACACTTATATCGATTTTGGATTTGAATTCCGATGATTCAGTGCTAGACTTAGGAAGTGGTTTGGGTAAAATAGCAGAATACGTACAGATGAGTACAGGTGCAAAAATAATAGGTATAGATTTCGCTAAAGAGCTTATTAACTGGGCAAGTGAGAATACAAATTGTGATGATGAGAAATTAACATTTTTTGTTGGAAATATGAACGACCTAGAATTCCCTCAAGCATCCTTCAATGCAATATATGCAATAGATACTCTTTATCCAACAAACATAACCGATTTAGAAGCGACAATAGCCACACTCAAGGACTTTTTAAAACCAAATGGGCAAATGGGTATATTTTTCGCTCAAATTATTGAATCAAAAGAATCTAAGAATACTCTTGAACCTAATAATACCCAAATGGCAAATGCGTTGAAAAAAAACGGATTATCTTTTACTACAATCGATTTTACGCAAAATGCGAGGGATATCTGGGAAAGAGAAATTTCGATTGGAAATGAATTACGGGATCAGTTTGAAAAAGAAGGAAATCTTGACATCTGTGAGGAAAGAATCGCTGATGGAAAGAGATGGGTTTATAGGATTGATAACCAATTACAGAAGCGATATTTTTATCATGTACAGAACTAAAAGTATTATCTGTCTAAATTGACGAAATAGGATAATAGTTTTCTCCCTCTACCCTTTTCAATAAAATTTTTTGATGAAAGACTCCTTGGACATATTCCTAACTAGTGAACTTATGCTCTATCTAAAAGGTATTAGATTGTGTAAATTTCAATTTTTAAATCTCATATTGCTTCAACGTGTAAGTTGCTAAACACTTGGTTGGTAACCTTTGAGGTTAAGCGAAAAAATGATGAGTTTAATTATTCATAAACCCAAAATTTAGCACCTTGCTCTTCACTGACTTTGAATCCTAAATTCTTGTAGTATTCAATTGCGGGATTGTTAAGTTCAATGCTAGTTACCACTTCTTTAGCATTATATTTCTCAAAGTATTCTCTGGTTGCTTTTATCATTGCTTTTCGCATATTTAAACCATCTGGAAAATCTAAGTCTAAGATCATCCCTTCAAAGTTCCCATACACAGTGGTATCTTCTTGTCCTCTATCTGCTGGTGAATATTTCCCAACATGAATGTATGCCTTTAAATCTCCTTTGTAGTAAATGAGGAAAGAATCTTCTGTTGACATCTCTCCGCTATCAAATCGTTCGGTCAACCTCTCTAGTGTGACTTCTTCTCCAACAATGCTTTCTTTGGATTTCCGGTAATTCACTAATACTTCGAAATCATCTTTTGTTAATGGTTTACTTACATAATCAGCTGATAATTCATAATCCATTTCGTTAATTGGAAGACACATCTCACGAGCATCCCGAGTATCAACAACATTGGCAATTTTTTGATTTTTGAAATACTCATGGGCTTTTTTGAAGTCATAAGAGTAATGAGATTCGATTGTTCCGGGATTTTGCTTACAATCTTCTTTTGCAAATTCATAGATTGCTTTGAACAATTGATCCAATGTTTCTTTGGATCTATATTCCTTCAAAATCATAGGGTAGAAAATTCCATGGAATCCACCATTAATACGACATTCTGTATACCCTATAATCTTCTGGTTTTCATTTACTAGATATTGAACCTGTTTTGGATTAAAATTTGGGTCTTCATGACGTTTCTTGACTTTTTCTGCCTTAATTAATACTGGTTCAGGTATCATTTCCACAATTACTGTGTTAAATATTTCTGCTTGGGCCTCTTCGTCCCCTTTTTCATAATTACGAATTGCTAAAACTTCTTGGGTCATTTTTATTATTTCCTTGTTTTTAATTTCGAAATCTTTTTAGAAATTTCTTGGTATGACGATCATTCCATTAATCTTCGAATCATTCAATTGTATCTTGAATGAAACAATAAGATATTTATCCATTCAAAAGGTATTTAATCATTACTATTCTGGCATAATTTGTAGTTCAACCAAGTATCGGAATTTCACACTATTTTTGAGACGGATTATAATGGATGAAAAGCGAGAGATATTGTACAGTTTTTGGGAATCTCTACCTCCACTGAAGATTATTCCAAAACCAGAGGAAGAAGTTTATGGTCACAAGGTACGATTAAATGTCATTAAAATTTTGCGTAAAGGAATTTTAGATCACTTAGATGATAATCGAAGGCGTAGAGCTTTAAATGCAAGAGAGATATTATCTATCCTGAAAGATATGAAAATTGAGGTGGAGAAAGACGAAGAAAAAGCTCCAAAAGCGAAAGGTATTAGCTTACAAAGCTTGTACTTTCATTTACAGAAGCTAGAAGAAGTAGAATTAATCCAGACAGTGACCATTTTGCGAAAAGGAAGTCATAATACAGCATACTACGGTAGAACAGCAAGGATATATCTCCACACAGATCCTGTAAAACATGAAAAAAAGTTATCTAAGGCTTTTTTAGCAATAAAGCAATTTGCTAAAATAAAAAATCCAGAATTAAATGAAAAGAAATTCGATGATTTTAGTGAGAGATATCTTTCTCGAGAAAAACAGAGAAGTCAAAGAATATCAAAATGGCTCATCCAACATGAATCCTTGATTGTAGAGAATAATATTGACTTGACCTCTTTTTTCCAATTTATGGAGATGCTCGACACAATTAATGCTGAGAATATCCAAATACTCAAGGAATTACAAGATACATTGCAATTTGAATCATTGCCGTGATCATAGATATTTATTAAGAGTCCGTGTTTACCTTTGATCAAAATAGTTTTTTTGAGGTAAAATTACTATGGACTCTCAGAGAACCGTCCTTTTACTCAATGCAAGTAACCTAAAGACCTCGTTGATGTATCCTTATGCTTTTATCCAAGTTTCAGAGATTGCCGATAGGTTTAACATTCATACTGTCCGTAAAGATATGTATGGGCTTTCAGGAGACCAATGGGAAGATTATCTACAAAAATTACTACAAAAAAAACCTTTTGATATGGTATTAATTACTTTGAGAAACACAGATGCAGTGGATGTAAATGACTACCGAGAACAATCTACGAACAATAACTATTTCAAACCCATTGTTACACAACCGTATGAATCACAATCTTATTATCCAATCGAATTAACAAAACAATTAATTCAAATTCTTCGAAAATTAACAGATATTCCTATTGTTATTGGGGGATACGCTTTTTCTGTTATGCCAGAAAAGTTAATGAAATACCTTCAACCCGATTATGGTGTTATTGGAGACCCTGATGCCTTTTTTAAGCACTTTGAAGACGTTTTGGAAGAACAAAATTTAGATCAGATCGCAAATCTTATTTCATTTAACGCAGGGAATCTCGTGAGAGGCCCTTCCAAATTTTTCCCACCAGCTTTTCGTCAAGAGTATACTGAAGCAATAATCTCAGAACGACAAGCTTTCTATTCTCGGATTTCAGGGGAGAGTGTGGAGCTCAGTGTACCTATAGAAGTGTCTCGAGGTTGTCCAAAGCATTGTTCCATGTGCTCAGAACCCTCGGTTAAAGGGAGAAAGGTACATTACCGAGATTTAGATGTTATCGAAGAGGAGATCAGCTTTCTTAGGAAGTATCAGCTGAATCACCTGTTTTTCATATGTTCTGAGATTAATATGGAGGGGAATGAGTTTGTGATGAGACTTGCAGATCGTATACTGGAACTTAACAAAGAGAGGCAGGATCACGAGAAAATTTCATGGCACGCCATTCATCTGATGACTTTGTCTATGGATGAACTGAAACACATCCGAAAAGCAGGATATCGTGGAGATCCCAATCCCTTACCTGTTGGTTCTCTTGATGAACACCATCTTGCAGCGACTAAAACTCCTTTAAAGAGTGATGATATCATTAATTTTTTCACTCAAGCAAATAAAGTGATGAAAGAAGAGTTCAGCCG
>JAEOSP010000259.1 GCA_016840305.1 Candidatus Hodarchaeota archaeon | reverse complement strand
TCCTCCAAATACAACAATAGGTAGTTCACCATCATTAGTTAACTTAGGACCATCCCACATTTTAAAACCATCAATAAATACATGATCCTCATCATCAGGTGGATGATTTCCCCATGAAGCTGGATTACTATGTCCTGCAAAATGAACAAATCCAGCACCGTCATTAAAGGCGTTTTGTACATCTTCTCTACCTGTAAATGCACCTGGAATTGAGAGCCAAAGCTTATTCATTGTGAATCCATGATCTTCAAGAATATCTACTGTTATTCCTGTTTCTAATTCGCCTTCCCACCAACCTGGAGAGCCTCCTCTACTTGGTGGAAATGTATCTCCAGAAATTACTACACCTGTTTTAAACCATGAATCATCTGCATTGTTTTCATAGTCGATTATTTTATCAACAATTGTATCAGCTTCAGAAATAGTTCTTATCGGTAGTCTACCAATTGTTACATCGGGATAAAAATCCATTGTATCTCTTCTTATACCTTGAAACTCTGCATAAACACCATTTCCATTTGAATCCCAATCTTCAAAAACAAGGTTTTCTCCATCATATTTATATACATCAGCAAAATATAAATCACTTTCATATCCTGTTTCCCAGTTATCATCGTTCATTGTTCTTCTTGATGGAACATACCAATCCAAGGTTTGTCCTTTTCTGCCACCAGCAATCAATACATATTTTATTCCAGATTCTTCTATGGCATCTTTTATTCTTAGTTTTATATCTTCTGGATCGTCACGGCCATCATAAGCTGGATATATATCTTGAACTGTTTCAATAATTGTTTCAATTCCATTATTGTTTTTATGATCAACTAATGGTTGAAGATTTGAAACAAATGATTCATCTGTTATTATTAACATATCGAATTCATCTGCTGTAAATAATGGCTGTTCTGGCAATATGTATTCAATTTCAACATCTATTTGTTTTGGTATATTAATTGTGTTTAAAGCTGGCGAATATTGAGAATTGCATCGTATTGTAAGATATATTACATGTTCTTGATCTTTTAATCCTGAACCCATAGTAATAGAATATTGTTCAGCTGGGTATAATTCTACACTTGAATAGATTTCGTCATTTTGAACATATATCTCTGATTCATCAATTATTATATTATTTGACATTGGTATTGGTTTAGGTGAAGGCTGTATCTTTTTTGGTAGAATTTGTTGTTCTTTTATAAAATCAACATCCACATTTTTAATTTTTGTTCCAGCTGGAAATGTATATACTTTTGTTATAACTGGTAGAATTGGATTCCCTGTTTCCATTAATTTCGAGGTTGATTCTTGAAAATCAACTGATATAAAATCATTATTTTCTTCAAAAATCACTTCAGAAACAGATATTGATTCATTTTTATATAGATAATCTGGGTTTTTCTCTGAAAAGGCAACAGCTCCGAGTCCACTTATTACTAATACTCCTACAATCAATATTGGTATTATTTTTTTCATTATTTTGTCCCCTATATTATATTTATATTATATTATATCATATTATTTAAATTTTGTCTATAACTTTTTTTTTATAAAATCTTATACTTTTGAATATTTTTATGTTTCTAATTTTGAATAAATAGATTTAAATTAATAATAATATTATATATTTTATTTAAATAATTAAGAAAATTCTTTTTTATCGTCATATCTTGAGGCATTGTGATTGGTAATGAATCTGACCAGGGGCTCTCATTTTCATTTACATCCTTTGCTTTAACTTTTATATTATATTCTCCTTTACTCCATTGATAATTAACTGTACATATATCACCAGAATCTATCGGTCCTATCCAGTTGCTGATATTTCCATCTCCAAAATCCCATTTGTAATACAATGGATCATTATTCGGGTCAGTTGTACTCGTTGAATAACTATATTCTAATCCAGCTTCCCCTGTTTTTTGACCAGTTGGTGTTTGTGGTTTCTTTGGTTTATTATAAAAAAATGAAAGTGAAGGATCTCCAAATAGATTTAATTGATAATAACACCATCTTATACATGATCTACCTATTAGAAATATATTATCTTCTTTTGAATCTTGATTTGCTTTACCGATTTCTGGTATATTTTCACCAAATACTGCATCCCAGAATTCTCTATGAAATCTTTGTGAATCTCCATCTGTACTGTATGCCCAAAACCAACCATATCTTGCATTCCAAATACCTGCAAATGCTGCTGATTCTGTTTTAACTGTATAACTTTCCGCTATGCAATCTGCACTATCAAATCCACCTGAGTTACAACCTTGTGAATAAATAAAAATTGGTTTTTCATTTTCTAAATAAT
>JAEOSP010000258.1 GCA_016840305.1 Candidatus Hodarchaeota archaeon | reverse complement strand
TGATAAATCGAGAAGAATTCGACTCCATTCGCCAATCCAATATTCATCGGTAAACCAATGTTCCAAGAACTCCTCCCGTCGAGCACGAATTTCGCTTAAAACTACCATATATCTGATCATACCCTCACGAACACGTTTCATTAGATCTAAACCTGGTTTATCATATAACTCATTCAATTTAGCTCTTTCTTTACTTAAAAGAACCATAATTTTGACAATTTCTTCCAATTCCTTATCTGTAGCGATTGGTACAAATTTTGATACTTTTTGGAGCCATTTCATTGTTGACTCAAGTTCAGTCTCTGAAACCTCAGAACCCCGAATTTTGGTCAGTGTTTTCTGAATCAGGTCTCTATTCCTCATTATCTGATCGTAATCCTTGTGAGAAGATACGTGACGCTGTTTAATCATCTCCTCAATATTTATATTCATAAGATGTCTTTCCAATTTTAAATTCACCTAAATTCGTTATCGATTAATGGGAAATATGATAAGTATTATCGTCTCAATGATTTTATCCCATGTTACTGGTCTTAGGTCTAGCTTTAGGTGCTAACATATATATCATATGATGTATGATAATACGAAAATACAAAGAAAAAAATATGTTAGAATCAAAAAATCGGTTTCTAATTAGAGAACAAGCCACTTATTAAGTATCAGGTTCAAGTTTTCTGACATAACCAATTTTTCTTAATTCTTCGAGGACTTTCAACTCAGTACTCTGATCACGAAGAGTAATTTTAGCTGCTGACTCTGGGGAAAGAATCTTAGAGGTAAAAAGAGCACGAGCGGTCGGTCGAAGATCTTCTGGAAGATCTAAAAGACCTAAGGCATCGAATCCTTGTATTTGAACATATTTAGGAGGTTCGGTACAAGAACAGATTAATCTACCAGTTTCTTCCTCAATTTTCTTCTGAAATGAGCGTGGATTGATACCTAATTGGAGAAGAAAATCATGTCTTGTATTATGAGTTGTTGTAAATTCAAGATACAGGAGATCCCTTAATTTCTGATCAGCTAAATTTTCTTTTACATAAGATTGAAAGGCTTCTTCTGGATCTATCTTTGTAAGTTCATTTCTAGCCTGATAATCTATTATTCTTTGCTTCAATTCTGGACTAACCGTCTTAATATCAAAAATGTAATCTTCGAAGATACTGGAAATTAAACTTTTTGCTTCAGAAAATCCTCCTATTCGGCCAGATTTCGAAAAATCTGTCAAAGCAACCTTGAAATCGCTTTCAAAACGATTGGTGAAATTTAAAAGAAGTTTTGAAAGTGTTTCATCCTCTTTGCTGTTATATAAGATCCCTATTATTCGCTTACCGTATTGAAAGTCGATGTACGAATTGCCGTTATCTATTCCTCTTAAATCTCCCCTACGGCCTGCTGTTTCAGATATCATATGAGCTATACTACTCAACGCAGCGGTAATTAGTGCTGGATTTTTCATTTCATCTTCAGCTGTACCAAAAAAATAATAGTAGGTTGTTTCTCCAGAGTACCTATCAGTCATAAAAAGTGCTTGTGGTAATGCAACAGCCTCAGAAGGTTTTAATTCAAGATCACCAGTTTCGATTGCATTTTCAAGGTTTTCGATGAAGTCATGGAATACCTCATTGACTTTCGACTCTGGCCATTCAAGAGAAAAAATCCCTTTATCAGAAAATTCATGTAATTCTTGTGTCCAAGGAATGCAGTAAAAGATTGTACCTCTTATTTGACTTTCTAGTTGTTTCATATGACTATCAATCTTCCTTATAAGGAAAGGAGGTTGAATCATATTTATCACCAATAGTGTTGGTACAGTGAGAAAGTTAAAAAAGTTTTGTATGGTGGATTTTGTCAGGCTAATAGATGGAAATTTATCTGTTGATATGAATAGAACCATTTTACTTTCAAGTAGGGCAGCTATCGTTATGGTATTCTCTTCCAAAGAACTTGGGAGAATAAATACCAGTAAATCGATAATATCTTTGAAAAATAGTGAATTTACCCTATGCTTAATTTTACTTTTTAGGTCTTTTTCACTAATATGACAACCTGAAGATGGGAGAACCCGTACAAATGACCCTTCATTTTTGTCATTGTGGATCGCTAAAGATTCATTTACTAATATGTCATCTGAAATCTCACTTAAAAATTCAGTACTTCTAAAATGAGACTTTCCATATTTCAATAAGCTGTAGCTCAATTTTTCTGTGAGAGAAAAGTCTACGATAAGAATTCTTGTTCCTGGATTTTTCTTTGCATATTGTAAGAATATATTCAAACCTAAGGTTTTTTTTCCGACGCTAGGAGTACGTGAATATATACTGATTATTTTAGGAAAGTCCATAGCAGATTCATTTTTCCATTACTTTAAAGAATTTGCTAGTATTGGTTATCGGAGCTTAATACTTGTAGAAGCCTTCCCCAGATTTTCGCCCAAGTTTACCAGCTCGAACCATCTTTCTCATTAATGGAGCTGCTTTGAATTTAACAGTATCCAATTCATCCGATAGGTAGTCTAAAATGTGAAGAATTGTGTCTAATCCAATTAAATCAGCTAAAAATAGCGGCCCCATAGGATGAGCTAAACCAAGTTTAATCGCTTTGTCAATTTCTTCTGGACGTCCCAATCCATCTTGAAACATGAAAACAGCTTCATTAATGACTGAAGCAACAAGCCTTGTTGTAGCAAAACCAGGTAAATCATTAATTAAAACAGTTTCTTTCCCAATTTTCTTACAAAAATCTAGAGATTCATTACATGTTATATCAGAAGTCTGTTCAGCCCTTATTACCTCTACAAGCTTCATCATTGAAACGGGATTGAAGAAATGTAATCCTATGAACTGGGATTGGCGTTCTTTAGATACTGATGAAGCCAGATCTGTTATACTTATTGCAGAAGTATTTGATGCAAAAATGGCTTTTGATTTGCATATTTGATCTAGTTTTGAATACGTGTCTTTTTTTAATTCAATATTTTCAGGAATGGCCTCAATAATCATATCACAAGATTTAAAATCTTGTAAATCTAATGATGGTTTAATTTTACTAAGAATTCCCTGAATATCACCCTCCACTATCTTATTTTTCTTAGCCATTCTTGTTAATGACTTTTCAATTTCACTGAATCCACGATCAATGAATTTTTGATCGATATCATATAAGATTACTTCATAATCCGCCATTGCAGAGATTTGAGCGATACCATTTCCCATTATGCCTGCGCCTAGCACACCAATGCTTTTCATTTTACTTTTCCTCATTCTTTGAGTTATTTAATTGCTAATATCTATCTTTATTTTATGCTTTCACTCAGGTATAATCTATTAATAACAATAATCTGTTCGTTCAACTAATGATTATTGAAAGTATTTTTACTCCAATTCCTTTTATCTAATATTTAAGATGCGAGAGTCGTTAATATTATGGACCTGGAAACACAAGATCAAAAACCTGAAGTCGAATTATCATTAGATGAAGTAGGGATAACCGATTTCCGAACACAAATTTCTATTACGAGAGGTACTAAAATCTATCGTTATACAACAAATATCACTGTTGTAATTAATCTCCCTCGATCTAAAAAAGGAGTGCACATGTCTCGAATTATTGAATCGATTGCTGAAATTCTTTCAACGAAAACGGGCTCCTTTTACTCATTAGAAGAAATGTCGATTCAGGTAGTTGAAGAGCTAAACTCCCGTCATCCATTTCATACAGGTTCGGTTATTATTGACTTTGAATTTTTCACTCCGCGCATCACACCTGTATCAAAAAGAAAAACTATGGAGAATTATCACGGACGATTATGTACCTATTGGAATAAAGGTAATGTAACACACGAATTATCTTTAGGGACTTATGGAAGCACAGCCTGTCCTCATGCTCTTAAAAAAAGCGATGGGAAAAGAACTCATATTCAACGGGCATACGCAGAAGTTACTGTCAAAGGATCAACCAATGAAATCCCTGATATGGAAGATATGAGCAAAATTCTCGATGAGAGCTTTTCTGCACCTTCTTTTTCATTACTGAAATCCGAAGATGAACAATGGGTTGTTGAAAGGATGTATGAGAATCCACTGTTTGTTGAAGATGTAACACGTAATATTTTGGAAAATATGGTGAAATCTTTTTCTAAACAGGATCTTGAAATATCCGCGAAAACTACCTCACTTGAATCGCTTCATAAGCACAACATCCTATCAAAAGGGACAACTTCAACTAAGAAACGTTGATTGTAAGATAATCCTATCGTGAATCATCCTCTTTTTTTGAATCCCTTAATATTCTGTCTCTAAATATTCTTGCTGCAGAAAATACGCCTGCACCACCTACATTAACCGCTTTCTTTCCGACAGAAATGGCCATATCTTTTTTGGATATCTCACCGTGCTTTACTCTCACTAGATAGTCCTTAATATTTTCATACGGAGGTAAAAAATCAAACCTGACAACATCGGCTTCCCAATAACCCCTTCCGCGTTGGAAGAAGTATGTTAAAGTGACAATACCAAATATGAATACGGTAAAAATAGTTGTGATGTCATGATATGCCTCTTCAAAAGTAAGTGAACCGAATAACTTCCCATATATCCCCGCAGATCCATTTATGACTTGTAGCTGAATTAAATGAAAACCCAACGCTAGACCCAAGTAAATCAAGACAATGCCTTCACCCCCGATAAAGCCAACAATTCTTCCAATTCCGAAGGGATCATCATTTTTACGATTTTTGACTTTTCCAGAGTCATCTACAACGACTCCTTTTAGATTTACTCTCTTAGAAATATTTTGGGCACTAAATAATAAAGCAAATGTAACAAGGATAAAATCAAAACTTGTAACAATATTTTCTGAACCACTAATTGAGGTTAAAACTATCATAAGTTGATTTGGTAAAGTCATTATAAAGAAAAGTCCTAAAACGGTATTAAATACGTCATCTGAAAATATAATACCCTGTACTATTAAAATAACAATAACCGACATTCCTAATCCAAGTAAACCAAGAATAATATAGCTAGGTCTAGAATCACCAGTACCAATTACAATCATTAGGATATTTCCAATTACCGACAAAATAGCAACAAACGTTAAAAGCCCAGAAAATACCGATTTGCGCTCTGTACTAGGCTTTCCAAGGAATACGATACTACCAGTCACTTTATTGGAAAACATTCCTTTTGCAAAAGAAAAAGAAGCAACCGGTATTAAAAATGTCCAGCATAAAAAGGTTATTAACGGTATTGTTTGAAGGAAAAGTTCTGAAAGTAAGCTTAGAGCAGCAATCTCGTTTATGATTAATACAATTACCACTACTCCAACCATAATGAGAAAACGAGCTAGTGAACTTAGCTTTTTTGAGACAAGTCCTGAAAAAATAAAACCAATTGCCAAACTAATCTGAATACTAAAAACTAGTTGAATCAGGTCTGGTGTTATCACATCAGTTGCTCCCTGTTGCATGAAGACTAAAGCTGTTGTAGAGATGGAAATTAAAGACAAAACAACTGAGAAAAAGATAAACTGACGCGAAAGAAGTATACGCAGTCCACCAAAGAGCGTAGACTTTAAATAATCCCAAAAAGCCTTTTCTAAATAACTCATGATTATTACCTCATTAATTAATCTCAATGAAGTGTTTAAATTTTCTTCGATGAGGGTGATGCATTATGGAACTTAAAGAACTAGCAAATAAGATTAATGACTTTATTCAATCTCAAGGGGGATACTGGGAACCTGCATGGATGTTAGCAGCATTAACAGAAGAATTAGGAGAATTATCGCGATCTCTCCAAGTATTTCATAATGTAAGGGATAAATCAGATTCACAGAGGGGAGAAACCATTTTAAGTAAGGTTGAAGAAGAATGTGGAGACTTATTTTTTGCTTTGTTATGTTTAACTAACTCTCTTGACATTAATTTAGAAAATGCGCTCCTAAATACCCTTGAAAAGTACCAGCATCGCAGTTCCGTCTTATAAAATGCCGATACGCGACAATATATATCCTTTGATTTTCTTACCTCTAATCAAGTATTATTACTTATGGAAATGATATAATGGCAAGTACAATCAAACTTGTGGCTGGAATCATAATAATTTTGATAGGATTCCCCATCTTTATTGGAGGATCTGCTATTCTACTCGTAACACCTGCTTTTGCGGATAATGATGGTTACTTTGTCTCTCAAAGTTTTCATCTCGAAGAAACTGGAGTAGCAGCAATCCGCTTGGATATTCCTTTGGAAAATGTTCATGTGGGAATGCAGATTGATCCGTCTGACTTTGTTACACTTAAAGTTAATTTACATCAAGGTTCAGATGTCAATGCAGAAGCATTCCTAGGATTAACAACAGATCAAACAGCAAATGCTTTGTTGGATTCTGTTTCTTATGTACAGATTTACAATCTGAACTTTGCCTCTGGACTTGAATTTGACTCTGATTCTTCTGAACCAGAAATCAGTTGGACTACTCATGTTAATACAACTATGTGGGCTGTTCCAAATGTAGGCGGTGTTACTTGGTTAGTTGGAGGAGAAATTGGAACAACATTCATATGGGAACCTTCCTACTCTGATCTCACTATTGGTACGTTGTCTTTAATTCTGATGAATTCAGATATAGGCGCTGCTAACAATGTAGACTTAACTTTCAGTATTGGAGCTCGTGTTCCAATTATCAATGCAATTGGCTGGGTTTTAACTGTTTTCGGTGGATTATTCACTCTTCTAGGTGTAATTATTGTTTGGAGTGGTTTACGATCCAAACCTTCTCGTGCAAGGAGAACCCGTTATTATCAAGGAGCTCCAGTAACACGAGTAGAACCTATCCAAAAAACTCCATCTCAATTTCAATTGCAATGCTCTAACTGCGGTGCGATAAACGAGCAGGATAGCTTATTTTGTTCACAATGTGGAGAAATTTTGCTAAAAGAGGATAGAACGACGGTTCAAACAGCAGTAAAGGCAACAAAACTTGATACATTTGAACCTACAAGTTCTAGATTGGTAGTTGCAGAATGGGGACCCCGTTTTTGGGCATTTATAATAGATATGTTCATTGTCAGTGCAGTTACTAGTGCCTTCAGCTCATTTCTATTTTTAAGCCTTGGAGATTGGAGTTGGTGGTCATTTGGACTATTTAGTCCCTTTCAATGGCTATTTAGCGTCGGTCCTTCTACACTAGTATTCTTCGTTTACTCTATAGCTATGGAACATTATTATGGTCAAACTCTGGGCAAAATGGCACTGAATCTAGAAGTCATTTCTGAACTTACTGGTGAACGACCTCTTCCTCAAGAATTAGCAATTAGTAGTATTGGTAAAGCATTTTTCTTACCCATAGATTTTATTGTTGGAAGAATCATTCGCGAAGAACACAGAACACCTGATCTTAATCAAAGATTGACTCAGAAGTGGAGTAAGGTTGTAGTAATTCAAAAACCCCATAAAAGGGAAAAGACAACACAATTCGTGTCCAATCGTCTTTAATTTCCCTCCTCTTTTTTTTATTTCTTTTTAATGAGCTTTTTCATCGTTAAAGTTTTTCTACTCATAGAATCTTTAGGAAATATATTTTCATTCTTTTATTAGACCTTCTTTCATTAGAATTTCATTTGATTCTTTTAAAACCCTTTTATAGTCTTCAAAAATCAACATTGAGAGAGCTGTATTATAATCAACCCATTTCCAGCTAATATGTTCTGTAGAAAGGGTTATCTGATTGGTAAAGAATCGTACAAGAAAAAAAACAACTTTTTTTATTATTGTGCGCGATCCACGTTTAGGAAAATATATAGAATCACTTATAAGGCGTTTTTGTATCTTGAAATTCGTATTACCCGTTTCTTCACTTATTTCACGAATAGCTGTCTGTTCATAGGATTCTCCCTGATTCTGCCGCCCTTTGGGAAAGGCCCAATATTTATATGGACTATTATGTAAAACTAATAAATATTCCAGTTTTTCATTTTCATAATAAACTGGCACTCCACCACATGAAATTTCATCATATGGTTCGCTCGGTTCTGTCTTATTTTCCACAGAGTTTTCTTCCTCATAGAAACTCGTAGAAGCCCAATTAATAAAATTTTTCTAGAGTAAATATCGAAAAAGGAAAATTAGCTGTTAGATGTTCAACACTAGTCTTTATAAAAATGTGGAATGTTGCATTGATAATTAGAGTTAAAACAAATGAATCCCCTTATTTCTAAATTATCTGGAATGGTGAGAAGATTGAAAGAAAAGAATCTTTTAATAATCATAGTTTTTTTAACATTCCAAGCAATAATACTGCCAGGAACCATAATTATAAGATCTCAAACCTCTGATTGGAAAATAACAGAACTTTCTAGAGTTAGTACAGGTGAAGACGCTTATAGTCTTTTAGTAGAAGATGATTATTGTTATGTAACTTGCGGATATTCTGGATTTAAAATTTTCGATGTGAGTGATCGATCTAATCCAGAATTAGTTGCTTATTTTCCACAAGTTAGCGATGACTGAATACGTCTGACAAAGAGTAAACAGTTAACCAGGGTGTTAATCCGTTGTCAGTTGTGGTTGTATCTGTTTCTTGACTTGCATTCCCATTTATTTGTTGATTCTTCTCGTTTTTAACTTTGTACCAGAGAGAGATCACCAAAAACGAAAATGACATTCTTTTTTTCTGTGTTCAGGATTTGATTTTTGTCTAACAAATTGGAACATAACTCAAATAAGAACTGTGATTTTCAAAGTAATTGTGGTTGAGATGGATATTAAATCATTTCGTGTTGTATTAAAGAAGGAAAACCCTTCAACTGGTATAAAAAATGCTCATGGTGTATTAAAGTTCCAAGATTCATCATTCACTTTTTCACCTAATTCTTTAGATGAAACCTTGCAAAGAAAATATCCTATCAAGGATTTAAAGAGTGTAACGCCAGCCTTAGTAAATCATTGGTTCAGCAAAAAACAAGTCCTCCTATTGAAATTTGAACGTAAGCAAGTCTCTGTAGAGGTGTACTTTGAGCCTTTAGATCACTCTACCGACTTTCTTTTGTCTCAAATCACTGAATACCTTGAATCTTACAAAAAAGGCACTTTTCCAGGTATGTTAGGGTCTTTAGTATCTAAAATCACAGATGAAAGTCAAAAAATAATTAAAGAGGTAGAAACTATTATTGAGACCTCATCTCAAGAAATTTCTTCTGCTTTATCTAAAACGAGTACATTTATTCGCGAAGCCACTCAAGCAGCAAATATTTTGGAATCTTTTGAGGTAGATACTGAGAAAAGTCCACGAACTATGAATCTTCAAGTTAAAGATATTGATGAAATTCTGAAAAGAGCTGTTGCATCTGAAAAAATCGAAGCTATGATTTCAAGTTTGATGGCAAAAGGATTTATCTCTGCAAACCAGCAGGAATTTCAAGAAGCAATAAAAGCCCTTAAAATTGCTCGTGAGGCAGCTAAAAATGAAAACATGAACGAATACGAACGAGTAGCTGATGAAAGTATTAAAAAGATAAAAGAAGCTGAAAGTTCTGATTCATTCGATAACTATGATCCACATTTCTCTAAAAATGCTACTAAATACGCACAAGATGCTCGTGATATTGTAGCTGAATGGGAAAACTCAAAACAAGATGAATTCCATCATGAATAGGAAATATCTTATTTTTTTTATTATAATTTGTAGTTTATTAATAAATTTCTCTTTACATATGACTATAGCTAATGGACAAGTCACACCGACGACAAGCTTAAATTTAAATTCATCTTTTTTCAATTCTACTTCTGCAATAGAAACTATAGCTAAGCAAGTTAACTTAGGACCCAGAATTCCTGGTTCTTCAAGTATTGAAAACACAAGACTTCTTCTTGAAGAAATCTACAATACTGAGAATGATTGGTCAATTCGGTATCAGAATTTCACGAAATTATGGATAGATGAGAAGAACGTCACTCTAGTCAATATAATCTATACTCCTGTCA
>JAEOSP010000257.1 GCA_016840305.1 Candidatus Hodarchaeota archaeon | reverse complement strand
CGAGGATCTGGAAAAGTGATTAGAACCTTATTTTTATCTCAAGTTGAAAAAGATTTTCCAGAAATTGATTGGGATACATGGATTAACACTAAAGCCAAAGTAAGAGGATTAAAAAGTCCTCAAATAGATAATGTATTCATGTATCAAGAACGACCAACAACTAGAGTCGTGGGTAAAGATAATTATCGTAATGGGAGATTAAGTTATCATTTCGGATATAATCCTCTTCTTTTAATGCTAAAAATGGTTCTTGCTGGAAGAGGGGCATTGTCAATTTTTAAAGGATATATGGAAGCTCGAAGAAGCAAATGGAAATTAGCGGATTCAGAAGTCCGAAAGTACTTTGGATGGGGATTTTTTCTTCATTTTTAGCTGGTAATATTACTATTATGTGTTCATTCCTTTGGTAAAAGCACTATCTAACCTTTTAGTGACAAATAGTAAGAATACTAACCCTAATGCGATACCGAACCATAATGTAGCAATACGTGTTAAAATTATTAATGCTCCAGCTAGAGATACGCTAATAATAAGAAAATCCATCAAAAATAGTTCCATACTCCCTTCCATAACCCCCAAACCTCCTGGAAGAAAAGATACTGCGCCTAAAAGTGAGGATGTTGTATAGATAAATATTGCAGCATCAAGTGAGATTATAATCCCTAGATCCTGTGCAATTAGGAAGAAACCTACTCCTTCACATGACCAACCGATTAACCCAAGCAGCAAGGCACTTAGAAAAACATCATAATGAAAGGTTACAATAACATCTCCTCTAAATTGATCTACTTTGGTACCTAATGAAGCTAATGGCTTCAATTTAAAGATCCATCTAAATAAACCGTACAAAGGATCGATTAGAAAAACAAGCACTCCCAAAATAATCCCTAGTAAAATAATCACCAGGATAGGCCAGTAAGAAATTGTATGGGTACTGCCTAAGACAATTATTCCAAATAACGCTCAGATTGTAACTGCTAGAAGATCGATTAATCTCTCTGAAAACGTTGATGCAAGTCCCTCTGATAACCCTGACTTGGTTTTTTCTCTTAATAAGAAAGCTCTTATTGCTTCTCCTGCTTTTGCTGGTGTTATCGAAAGACTTAACCCCGCCATAAAAATTAGATAATTATCAATCATTGATATTTCTAAGTTTAAGCTTCGTGTAAAAAGATGCCATTTCATGAACCTTAACAAGTAATTCGCAAAACTTAGCATTATTGCTACAATTAGAATAATTGGACTAATACTAAATATGTTATTTATTATATCCTCCCATCCACTGAGAATCATTATTACAAAATAAACAGAAATAGCTAAAAGCAATCCGAACATGAAAGATCTAAGAGAAAGAAGTTGGTTCAATGTCGTTTTTTCTTGTTTTTCCATGAAAAATTCCGTTTCCTTCCTCGTTCAGTTCAATCGTGATTATTTTCTTCTTTTTCAATTTCTTGTAAAAAACGTTCTTGAGTAATTCTCTGAAGACCTGATTGAACGACTTTGGTACGAGAAAAGCCATGCCTTGAGTGTAAACGCAGTTTTCCGGCATCAACTTTAATTAAAGGTATGAAAACTAATGCTTACGGCGATAAAGTTACCCGCGGATATTATTGTCAGATTTGCTACCGGAAAAGAGTCCAGAGAAAATCAAAAATATTACTCGGTTCGAGTATTGGTTCAGGAATCATCTCTCTATTCTTTTTTAGTTTAACAGGTTATATGTTCCTTTTTGTAAAATCACTTGTAAAAGATGAATTCATTACCACTATTGAAACCTTTAATTTCCTTGGTTTCCTTTTCCTAATTTTTGCAATTGTTATGTATTATTTTCGTCATAAAGAATTGACTAATATGCGAAAGCTGATCCGTTCTCTCCCATCATGAACTATTCAGGGTAAACGAACCTTATTCTTCTTTATAATTCAAAAGATCGCTTAGATTTTCATGATCTTCGAGCTTTGTAGTGATTTTTTTAATATCAGATGCGGCTTCTTTTGTACATATAAATACACAGTCTTTCGTATCAATAATAACAAGATTCTGTATTCCTAATCCAATTATAGGTTTTTCCCCGAATATTATACTATTTTCAACGTCTACACCCAAGTATTCAGCCTGAATTATATTCCCTGCAGCATCTTTTTTCATAATTCGGTCTAGGGAATCCCATGTACCAATATCATCCCATTCAAATTTTCCTTCTACAACCACCAATTCACTGGACTTTTCCATAATTCCATAATCTATTGAAATCTTGGGGAGAGGTTCAAAAATATCTTTTGCATATTTAGGATCAAAATTCTCCTTACGGATTAATTCTAATCCTTGATACAAATCAGGCATAAATTTTTCAAAACTAAAGTACAGAAACGTTGGTTTAACAATGATCATCCCTGAATTCCATAAATATCCCTT
>JAEOSP010000256.1 GCA_016840305.1 Candidatus Hodarchaeota archaeon | reverse complement strand
ATTTTCTTTGGTCCGTGCAAAAAGCGCCTGAGGGAATACTTTTATGAAAGTTATTTAAGGGAGTCGGATATTGGAGAAAAGGATGTGTCAGATGAGGAACTTTATGTATTAGGACTGTGCCGTGCTAATACAGAGAAAATTCGAAAAATTCTTTGGTTAGGGAAAGTTAAAACATTATTTACATTTGAAAGAGCGTGTGAGGCTTTTTTTGCTCAAACAGAATTTGATGAAATGATAAGTCGCGAAAAGTCTCCACTACACGTAAGACCTCTTTATAATGACAAAGATGAGTTACATGGTTATGAGTTGCACTCCGGATTACACTCCGAAGATAACAACTGGTGGCTTGATTTAATTAACTCGAAAAATCGTCCAGAGGTAATCATAGAAGATAAACAACTTAGGATAAAAAACAATTACAATCCAAAAGTAACTCTTCTTCGAGATTGTTGTTTCTTATGCGAGCTCATTTTCTTCGCTGATGGTGAAGGAATTACGATTGATGATGAAATTCTAAAAATATTTAAAGACACCCAACCCGGAAAAGAAAGAATCGATAAATATGCTGTATTTGGGATCACGAAAAATGGTAAGGCAAATGGCCTTCAAGGAAAATATCTAGAGATTAAGGGCAAAAAAGCTGAAAAATTAGTTGAACTCATAACCATTAGGCGAGATAGCATTACAAAAAAAGACTTCAGATAAAAAATCATGCCATACAAGACTTATTGATTTTTATTTTGTTTATCTTGTATATATTTAGAATGTTAATGGGAGCCACCGCTTCTTTAGGGGGAAGAAATTTTGAATCTTGAATCTTACGAATTGTTGGGAGAAAAAGCACGAGATATTATTACAGATATCTTAGCCTCATGGTATAACTTTAGCTTAGCACAATCCCTAACAAGATGGAAGCGAATTTGCTGGGCAATCACTGCTAGTTATTATTCAATGATGCTAGCTACGAGAGGGTTTGTAACACTTTTAGTTTTTGAGAGTATCAATAAAATGAAGTATAATGCCTTAAGAAAATTTATTCAATATCATGACAAATTGATTGCACTTCTTTGTAAAGATGACAGACGATATAGAGACGTAATGACTTGGTGGAATACATTTGACTTTTCACCTTTTAAGGATATGTTAGTAAGCTATGGCTATTCAACCAATACAGAAGAGGCTGGGGAAAATGGAAAGGAGATGACTGCAAATATAGGCAAACTTCTTAATGGATGTAAAGCATTTCGAGAAAATAGTTCATACGACACCTATATTATTATGGCACAACATTGGAGACGTGTAACAACCGGAGACCAAAGATTTGAGAATTTTCGTGATGATATAAGCGATTTATCTGATAGGATATTGGAACTAGATCAAGGATACTTAAAATTCATATCAGACACTTTAGTTACTTTTTTACGCTCAAAAGAAAATCATCCAACATTAAAGGTTGTTATTCCTATCCAAGTCAAACTCTATTTAAGTTTATTAAATGAATTATATGATTTGTTGAATTATGAGGGGTTGTTAAGGTTATATAAAAATAAACTAGATCCAATTACTGAAAAGTTCATTTCAGAGTATAGACAATATCAATCCAGTGACGGATTTTCTACATGTTTTAGTAATTTGAGGAGCGAGCATCCGTCTCCAGAGGTTCAAGCCTTTTTAAGAGGGTTTGGGATTCCAGATAGAAAGAAGAACTCATTTGACAAATATTTGACAAACTTGGAAAACTTAGAAACCGCAATTAATGAGTTTAAATTCATTGCAACATGAGCTTGGAAAGACTAAGGAGGGCAAAAAAGTGGCTACTTTTGCAGAAGCGGCGTATATGATTCTCAAAAGAGATCGAAGACCACTTCATTATACTGATATCACTAATATCGCTATAAAGGAGAATCTAGTGGTTACAGAAGGTCAAACTCCAGAAAAAACGATGTCTGCAGCGATTCATTATGATATCAAGAAACGTAAACAACAACAATTAAAACCGCGATTCAAGAGATTCGGAGAGGGAATGATTGGTCTTACTGAGTGGGATGAACCTCCTGAACTGTTAACCATTGAAGATAAAATATCTAAATTAATTGCAAAGCAAAATAAGATCCAAAAAGAGAATTTATTGGAAAGATTAAAAGAATTGAATCCGTATAAATTCGAGGAATTGATCGGTGTATTGCTTGAGAGTAT
>JAEOSP010000255.1 GCA_016840305.1 Candidatus Hodarchaeota archaeon | reverse complement strand
TTCTCTACTTATTTGCACCCCGAATCATCTTTGCTCATCGTGTCCTCGAAAAGTAGAATCTATTCCTTCCTAGCAATTCATAGGTTATTATAAAGAATACAAAAATTTTTCTTTGAGTACAATTTTCGTTAATAGATTCAATTTACTTGATTGAGCTGGAAGATCTGTGACTAAATTTAATTCTGTAGGATTAGGGGGAACTTTTGATCATTTTCATGAAGGTCATGCTCTATTTCTAGATATTTCTTGCTATTATAGCGATCAAGTACATGTAGGATTGATTTCTGATAAATATTTAGATATAAATCCTAAGAAATTTAGAAAAAAAATACAAAAATATTCTAAACGTGCACTAAGCTTAGCTAAGCATGTAAAATTTCGAAATAAATCACTAACTATTGTTGAAATTGATTCTCTAGGAAAA
The DNA here is from genome assembly GCA_016840305.1 of Candidatus Hodarchaeota archaeon. The sequence continues at coordinate 5,628 of JAEOSP010000255.1, read as the reverse complement.
GATGTTAAACATGCAAGTGAATCAGATTTAGAAGCAATAATAGTATCACAAGAGACATATTCAGGAGCTCTAAAAATCAATGTTATTAGAAAATCTATAAAGAAAGACCCTTTAACTATTATTCTTATTCCATTCGTGGTTTCTGAGGAAAGAAATAAACTAAGTAGTACCCAGATTCGTGAACAAGAATAGTAATAAGTTAGATGTATCTAAATTATTAGGGGAAGGAGCCTCAATACTCAAGATCCTCATCATTCAATGATATCCATTATAAGCTATCATAATCAGAAGGGCTAGAGGCATCATCGGATCCTTCCATTAGAAGTTAGAGAAATTTGAGGTTTAAATTCTTGGCCAAGTTATAGTAAAAAAAATGGATTTATCGTTGGAAAACATTGAATCAATACATTGACCAATAGTCTTTGAGTAAATTAATAGATTTTTGAATGGTTACTTGTGTTTCAGGTTTTGGACGAATAGAATTATCTAATCTTATTTCTTTTGCCTCATCATCAATTAAAGGGATAGTATATGCAGCTAACAAATCAGATAAGCGATCGATGTTATATCCACCTTCAAGGAAATTTGCAAAAGGTATTTTCAAGGATTTTGTGATTTCGTTCATTTGATTTCCAATGTAACCAAATCCTTCCATTGTAACCCCTAACACTCCAATAGGATCTTTTTCATATGCATCAAACCCTGCGCTTATTGCTAGGAATTCTGGTTTAAATTGATAAATTATTGGTTTTATAAGAGATTCAAAAGCGAGTTTTAAGTCTGCTTCTGAAGCTCTATATCCTAAAGGGATTGGAATGTTGAAACCACGGCCATCCTCCTTTCCTATTTCATCAGAAAATCCACAGCCAGGATAAGAAATCCTTGGATCCGCGTGAGTGCTAATATATAGGATATTAGGATTTTTCTCATGAATATATGCCGTTCCATTTCCAAAATGCTGATCAAAATCTATAATAGCTATACGCTGATATTTTTTTTGTTGTATGGCTAATCCTGTACCAATAGCGATGTTATTAAATAAACAAAAGCCTTGGGGGCCAAATCTAGTCGCATGATGACCTGGGGGTCTTATTAAAGCGAAGATAGATTCATTGACATTGCTATCCCAGACTGCTTTTTTTCCCACATGAACTGCTTGCATTGACGCATCAAAAGAATAGCTATTTGCTGCTGTATCTGCAGTAAAATAAAAGTGTGAATCTAGATTTTTAGTCTTTTCGATAAGCTCATAATGGTCAGTAGTATGTGTAGATAAAATTTCATCACTTTTTGCATGTTCATCAGAAATCTCGAAAGTAATTTGCTTATTAGATTGAGAGGTTATCCATTCTTCCATTACTTCAATTCTGTGAGGTGATTCAGGATGAAATCTCCCGTTGGAGTGCTTTTTCGCCAATGAATTAACAATAAACCTAATTGATGACATAATTATACCACTAGTTGATATCTATTCTAAATTGATTGCTGCTACATATTTAGATCTATTCGAAATTAAATTGCATACTGGTACTATTAATAGAATGTAAAGATTTAATTATCTCATATAAGTAATACTAAAGTAACAAAGTGTCATCGATACAGGAAAATAATTGGTGGATCATTCTACGTATAGAAGTAAAGTATCTATGAATTTGTACAACATAAACGAATACATAAACAGGAATATATTGAGTTTATTTCAAAGAATTTGTCATTAATTATAAATTAATCAATTCTTGTATGCAATGATATCTTTTGGAGTATTAAGTATGGCTGGAAAAAAAATTACTGTGCATAAAATTCATTGTTCATTGAATCCATTAGCAATGGACAAATCCCCTGGTTTTCAAGTAACTGGTTACAAGGTTTTAGACTCAGAGGAAGATCCAGATAAAATTGGATTTATTATTTCGGGGGTGAAAATTATGATTTTTCAGCAAATGAAAAGTAGTGGGATAAGAACAAGAATAAAATGGATCTCTAAAGGATTTGAGATTCGAGAAGAAATTTCTCCTTTAGATGGAATGATAGTTGAACCTCAAAAGAAAAATAACATATTATTTGTGAGTAGAGAAGATAATTCCATGGTAGTTATGCAAGGAGAACCAGTACTTGAGGAAAATACATTTGTGGGCCAACTTATTCGAGTAAGCTGGGAGATAAATGAGTCTTTGGTTGTTCCATCACAGAGTAAAGCAGCGTTTCATTGTGTTTTAGATTCCAAAAACAATCGAATAAATGTAAATGTCAAATGAACTAGTTTTTTTTCTGAATGATCATTCTGCAATTACGATTGAATCGATATAAGTTTCCGTTCCTGAAATAATCTTGGTAGAATAACTTCTACATTTAGGACATTGAAATATCGGTGCTAATTCATTGTGTTCAGAAGGAATATCTGAAATTTTTCCCTGAAACTTGCAATCAAAGCATTGCAATTCACCAGGAATCCAAATGATGTCTAGTTCAGATTTCTGAGTAATTAGAGAATCTTTCTTTATTATATCAAAGCAAAATCGAAATTGATCCTCCTGAACTAATGCGAAAGCTCCAAATTTGAGAATTATCTTCTTAACTTCTTTTGCGTTTCGCTGGTCGGCAATTGAACGTATTGTTTCATGTACTGATTGAGCTAGTGAGAATTCATGCATTGATAGTCAAGAGCTCCACTAGAAAAGAAATTAAGAAAACCTTTGTGGCCTGATTTTGAGATAAAAGAGATGCCTGAAATAATAAATATTTCCTTAGAACGGAAAATACAAGAAAAAAATGATCTAATTGCAGATAGAATACGTCAAAAAGTGAAGAAACATGCTATTCCGATGATTGATATAATGGGAAGCGTTGGATCTGGAAAAACATCAATCCTCGAATATTTTTCTCGCGAATTTCGTGGTACTCACAATTTTCTCGTAATTAACGGTGATTTAGCAACTGATATTGACGCTCAGAGAATCAGACGTTTTGGAAGTACATGTATTCAGATAAATACTGGACGTGGATGTCATTTGATGGCTTTTCAAATTGAAAAAGCTTTGGAAGAAATCAACCTTGCTGAATTTGATTATATATTCGTTGAGAATGTTGGAAACTTAATTTGTCCATCTTCCACAGATGTTGGGGCTGATAAAAAGATTACTATAACAAGTGTAACTGAAGGCCCTTATGTATTTCGTAAACACCCCGTAACATTCAAGCTAAGTAAACTTGCTGTCCTAAATAAGATAGATCTGGCATCTGCAATGGATATCAATATTCAAGAGGTAATTTCTGGATCAAACGAGTTGTATCCACATCTCGAAGTCTTGCCGGTAAGTGTGAAAACAGGAGAAGGGATGAAACTTCTTGCTGAAAAAATCGGGATCATTTAATCAGAAAACTTATGGATCTTAAAAACAATAATCTGAATACAATATTTCCAAATAACTTGATAAAAAAAGAAGAAAGATGAAAAGTTTTTTTATGCGCCAATCAATCAGAATAAGCCAAATCTTTTCTTTCGATTAACCTTAGATTCTCTTTCACCCATTTCCCCTTCAATTGTGAACCTAGCTGAGGGTAAATCTTTTTCTAATTCACTCTGTTCTCTCTTTTTAGAAGTTATTACCGAAAAAGGTGAATCTAAATCTGCCAATAATGATTCTAAATCAGATTTTGAATAGTATAATCCATCATTTTCAGTTAAAGGAGAATGAACATCACTCAAAACCACTATTATACGAATCTTGTTCCCTAGCTCTGGATCAATGGTTGCTCCCCATATAATCTCTGCAGAATTATCAATTTCTGAAGCAATTTTCATTACCGCTTCTTCAGCATCCTTAAGAGCTAAACTTTCACCACCAGAAACACAAATTAATCCCTTTTTCGCACGACTGATATCTAGGTCGTCTAGTAAAGGATTTTTTAATGCTTCAAAAACCGCCTCATCTACTTTCATTGTTTGATGATCGGACTCTCCTAAACCAATCATTGCCATTCCTCCCTCGGATAATATTTTTTGTACATCTGCAAAATCTAAGTTTATTAACTGGGGTTTAGTGATTAGCTCAGTAATAGCCATGACTGCACGTAATAATACAGCATCGGCTATACGAAAAGCTGCCATCATAGTAATATCATCAGATAGTTGTAGTAGTTTTTCGTTTGGAACGACAATAACTGTGTCAGATGCTTCATATAGCTTCTTCAACCCATTACGAGCATTCTCATATCTCTTCACACCTTCCATCTGGAAGGGCAAAGTACAGATCGAAACTGTTAACGCACCTTTTTCCTTCGCTTGCCTCGCAATTACATGAGCTGCCCCAGTACCAGTTCCTCCGCCAAGTCCACAAGTGATAAAGACCATGTTAGCATTAAGCATATTCTTAATGTCATCCAGGGATTCACGTGCCGCTGTTTCCCCAATATCAGGATTATTACCAGCTCCAAACCCTCTTGAAGTATCTTTTCCAATGAGGAGTTTTTTGTGAGCTCGAGTAGATAACAAATGTTGTGCATCTGTATTTACTGCAACACACTCTGCATCTACTTCTGTATTTATTAAACGATAAATAGCATTATTGCCTGCCCCGCCTACCCCTATTACTTGGACACGAGGTAATCGTTCCGTTAAAATATCAGCGATTTCCTCATCTATTCTTGGTGTATTTGGTATAAACTGAGTGTTTCGTTCTCGTTTCATATCTCCTAGATTTTTAAACGATCCTGTACCACTCAGAGCATCTTTCAGAATTGACTCCATTGGATTATCCTTCTTTGTCCTTACATACTTCTTTCCGACAAAAACATTATAGGAAAGGGTAATATCTTCATATTATGAATCAAGAAACAGGTATTATTACAACAAGGATTTCCAAGAAATTCGAAAAACGTACCTATCACAATTTTATCAAAAGCGATTGATTCTAGCCTTCAAGTTGTCCTATCGGTAAAGAATAATGACATGGGTTCGAGGGGAATTTCGTTATGCTCTTTTTTAGCATAATTTCGAACCCCTGAGCTCGTGCACCCCAGGCACGGATCCTAGCCAAGCTAGACCACGAACCCTGTCTCTTTATACCCTTAACAGGTATATAGGCCTTAGTGTTGTAGAAATTAAAAATTATTCCCTCCTGTATATCCTTTGAATTTGAGTGAAAAAAGAATTTGAAATAGATTCAAGACTTCCTATTTACCCATAAAAAATTTGGAGACGAGAAAGAACTTTGGGACATCAATCGAAGATTCAACCTAGACAAACTAAGTCGCTTAAAAGCGCATTACTTATGAATAAACTAGTATTGGCACCTGTAGGTTATCCACTACGAGGGGATGAACCTGCTCCTCCGCAATTGACCACTGATGATCCTTCTCTTTTTGAGCATTACGCACAAAGTCAATGGGCTGGATTAGTTGTCAAAAAAGGAAATTTTCTATTTGATTCACTATTATTTCCTGATTATGCTTTTCGCGCTGTCAATGTTGAACCCGAGGATTCACAAATAACTAAAAAAACAAAAATTCATTTGTATACAGATCAGAATATTGAACCAAAGAATTTAATCCAAAATGAACAGGTTCGATACCTAGATATAGTTGGTCAAGAGAGTGCAAAAGAGAAATGTCGCGTCATAGGGAAATTTT
>JAEOSP010000254.1 GCA_016840305.1 Candidatus Hodarchaeota archaeon | reverse complement strand
GAAATCATCAGATTCGAGACAACCTCTCTTAGAGGTGAATGAGAATTATTTTAATCCAAAGATCGAGTATGAAACTTCAGATGATGGAACTCCTTCCTTACAAAAAACAGTAATTCCAAAACAAACACTCGATAATTTGACCTTAAAATGTCCAGAATGTGAGGATTATCTGCCCAGATCGTTAATTCGACAAATTATAAATGGTAAAGAGTCAGTTTGCGAAAAATGCGGTAGACCATTAAGTAAAAGTGATTTCGAATCAGAACTCGCTTAGATTTTCATCTTATTTCGACTACAATTGCATCTAAAATACCTTATTGTAAATGATTTATAGAGGAAAATAGAAATAAAGAAAATTGAGATATTACGACCAACTGATTTCTGTCCAATACGCAGGATGATCCGTTTGAGATTCTGGTTCAGGTATGTATACGGCATCAACAATAGTTAATGTAGAATTAGAAATGAATACGTGATCAATAGTTTCAAGCATTTCTACTCCGTGTCCAGTACCTGATGGCCACATTGTCCTCCAAGTATCAAGATAGGTCGCATTCACTCGAGCATAGTGATCCGTGTCTTCACGCCAGTTGAAGTCACCCAATAATATTGTATTATCCGTGTCAGTTAGGTTCCCAGCAATGTTTAGCATTGCATCAGTATGTGCTCTTTTCGACTCATAAGAACCAGCAGGATGGTTGACGAAAACAGTAAAAATGCGCGATCCTACTACTACCTCACAGCAAACACTCCCAATTTCGTCCTCATCCCCATATGTGTAAATACTGTAGTAATTCTGAATTGGATATCGGCTAAGAATAGCACAACCATAGGTCTGCATAACTGATCTAGGTCCATAATACACATGATAATTCAATTTATCTGCGAAATATCCGACAACATCAGTGTTCCCTGTATTGATTTTTGCAGTATCAGATTCTTGTAACCCGATTATATCTGGATTAATATCTCTAATAAGTGCAAGTTGGGCATCAAAATTCTTGTCCCCACTACTGTTAGCTCCTTGCTGAATATTGTACGTCATGATTCGCAGCGATGTGATCCCAGTTCCATCAACTGTAGGATCGGGATGTGGAAAAGTCATGTATGCCCACACTCCATTCAGTATTAGAACAATTAAGAAAACGCTGGATGCAATTAATTTTGTAGGTTTAGATAAAAATCTCCCACCAGTGTCGATACTACCTCTCTTCCACTCAATATTTGGCATCCCAAGATTCAAAAGCGTGTATACTCCAATTAAGGCAAATGGAATCCATATCAATCCCCTTAGATAACCACTTCCGAGTTCTTCGACATATCCCCAGACATTCGAGAATATCAGAGCAAATATTAACACAACAAAAATGAATTCATTTAGCAAGAAAGCACCTATTAAACGACCATTCCGCATTGGAATACTGTAGAGATTACCTATGAACATAAAAATGTTAATGAAGAGAATGGGTGAGAGAATTAAATTGAAGTAGACAAGAATCTGTAAATACCAAGGTGATGGATAAACTAGTTCAACCAAACCTGAATCTGTGCTAATGAACGTAGTTTGATTCAGGATTATCATTAACACCAATGAAAGGAAGAATACTGCATTCCATATCCACAAATAAAGCTTCTTTATTTTTCCGAGTATCTTAGGCGCCCAAAGAACTAATCCAATGAAAGCTGCATAAACTAAACTTAAAGTGATCACTGCTCCCATATAATTTATTTCTACCCACCGAGCAAATACAACAGGACTGTTATATGCAAAATAGAGCAAAATTAGGATAGAGAATAATCCGGTTATCGATGCTAATATTTTCTTCTTGGGTTTGATATTTGTAGGTGGATTCTCAATAGAATATTCTATAGATTCATCTATTTGATACGTTTTCAGCAAAAAAATAATCACAATTGCACCAGCTCCTAAAACCCAACCAATAGCTTGGAAATACCCAATCATAGATATATCAATTGTATTATTAACGGTCTTAAATAGGATTAAGAGCAAACTCGATGAAGCAATACTAATACTAAAGAGTAATCCCATAGCAGGTCCCTTATTTTCTCTCATTTTTGCCATATAGGCAGGTATATAAATCAGTAGAAGCCCAAGAGAGGCACCCCCTATCCAAATTTTCATAGGAGTTCTGAAAAATGGCTCTATTAATCTCAGTACTATTGCTACTGTTCCGACGATCTTCATTAATAGATCCGGAATTTTTTTCCAAAAGATGAATAATAACGGAGTAGTTAAGAAGAATCCAACACCTGCTACTTTTTCATCTAGTGTTGTGTTCAATAAATCCATAGTATAGATGGCTTCGATTACATCACTGACCATTTGGAAGAAAAACACGAAAATTACTGTCAATAAAATCCAATGACCAATGAAGCTTTTATTCAGTTTTTGTGACATAAACCTATGTTGAGTTGTTGGATAATAAAAAACTTGTGAAATATAGCAAATCAGTTATTCCGGTTTAAACAAAGAGTTTCTTCTCAGACAACACAAACGCTTATTAATAGAAAATTACTCCAAATATACAATTCATAAAAAAGTGAATTAGAAATGGCAAAAGGTAGCAATATTGGTGCTATTATTATTCTCGCAATTTTAGCACTGGGAGGATTAGGTCTGAGTGGATATATGTTCATTGAAGATAAATTTCTAGGAGGAAATGAATATGTGCCATATCATGAACATGAATCTTACCAGCTAGTGGGACTGTGGAATTCATTATCAGGTAGTGGGGATGTATTCAATTTAACATTTACAGCTAATGAAACAAATGATAATAATTATGTTACGTTAACAGGGGGGACTATATTTAATTTAACCCAACAAGGATGGTATAAATTTACCATAGCAACGATTTTAATAAATCTCGCCACAACGGACTATTATTACGTTCGATCTTTTAGAAATGAAGTAGTATCAGAACTAATTGGGTATATTCATAACCCCGCAGAAACTGGAGGTTATCTGTTCATGGAATACTATACTTATAGCGATGGTGATGACTTGATTTATTTTACGTGTGGTTCGTCCTTAGGAGACTCATTTAGTATAACTGGGAATAATAACTACAATCATGCTTGGGTAGAATATGCTGGAGAAGTCTAAATCATCAATAATTTTCATTTTCTTTTTTTTAATCTGAGATCTTCCGAATAGGATCAGACATATTAAGAGAATCAATCAAGAAAGAACTATGATATCTATCCCAGATAAACCTCAGAAAGAGATCAAAATATCCCACCTTAGCTGGATGGTGGGAAAATGGAAAAACCAGATAGATAAAGATGTAATTGAAGAACACTGGGAATCCCAATTATGTGACGCGATACCAGGTTGGTTCAGATGGAAAAAAGACAGTAAAATTTTCCTTTATGAGTTCATGCTGTTTCAGGAAGTTGGAGACAGAGTTATTTTGAAGATTAAACATTTCACTGCGGGATTTGAGGGTTGGGAAAAGAAAGACACGTGGACAGAATATCAAGCATGGTCTACTGAACCAAATCGCATCATTTTAAAAGCTACAAATGAAGATCACACACCTTGGTTTGTGTACGAGCTTAAAGAATCGAAATTATATGCAACTTTCTATGATAAAGAAAAAAAACAAACAGATCAATTTATTTTTAATCAAAT
>JAEOSP010000253.1 GCA_016840305.1 Candidatus Hodarchaeota archaeon | reverse complement strand
GGGGATGATGTCTTTGGTGACGATCCAACTGTAATAGAATTACAAGAGAAAACAGCAAAATTACTTGGTAAAGAAGCTGCTCTTTTTGTATGTTCAGGAACAATGGGTAATGTTTGTGGGTTGGTTAGCCAAACTAACAAAGGAGACGAAGTTATTCTAGAAAAGAATTCACATATTTTTCTACATGAAGTTGCATCACCTGCAGTAATTGGTGGTTTACAGCTACGAACATTTACTGGAAAGAATGATTACTTACTCACGCCAGAGATGTTGGAAGAACTAGTAAGGAGTTCAGATGTCCACTATCCAATTAGCTCTCTAGTTACAATTGAAAATACACATAATATGGCTGGCGGAAAACCTTGGAAAGTGAATGAGCTAAACGACATTTTTTCTGCTGCTAAGAAAAAAAACCTAAAAGTACATGTTGATGGTGCACGAATATTTAATGCCGCAGTTGCACTTGGTGTCCCAGTAAGCGAACTCGTAAAAGGGGCTGATAGTGTAATGTTTTGTTTAAGTAAAGGGTTAGCATGTCCTATTGGTTCTATGATAGTTGGTAGCCAGGAATTCATAGATAAAGCGTTACGAATCAGGAAAATGTTGGGTGGAGGAATGAGACAAGTAGGAATAATAGCCGCACCAGGAATCGTAGCATTAGATAGTATGATTAACAGATTAGCTGACGACCACAAAAATGCCCAATTATTGAAAAAAGGCTTGGAAGAGATTAACGGGATAACCACACGAGACTGTGAAACAAATATTTTATTCGTTGATATAAGTGGACTAAAAATACCGGGCAAACAATTTAAATCTGATTTAGCAAAACACAACATTATAACTAGTAGTCGCTGGGATACTGTCTTTCGCTTCGTTACTCATTACGGAATCGAAAAAGAACACATTGAGTATATCCTAGAAACTCTGCACAAACTGTACGGGTAAAAGATACAAACTTTATTAAAGTTCAAGACAACTAAATTTACATTTCATATTGGCGGATTTTTTATCCGCTCCAATAAAATTGAACGTTGGATAGTCTATGGCAAAAGTGTTTGTTACAGGAGCAACAGGGCAAGTAGGTATGCATGTTGTAGAACATATTCTAGCAGACAAAAAACTAAACGTAATAAACCCATCAGATATTATTTGCCTTGTAAGGAACCCAAAGAAAGCTCATAGATTGAAACTATCAGGAGTCACCATAATACAAGGCGATTTACAAGATAGTGATACAATAAGTGACGTGATGACAAACGGTATTGAATTTGTCTTCCATATCGCAGCAAACATTCTTCTGAATCAAACATATGATCAAATGTATGCTCCCAATGTTTTAGGAACAAGAATTATGCTTGATGCTTTTATTAAATCAAAAGCAAAATGCTTCATTTATACTAGCTCTATTGCAGTGTATCAAGCATTCAATGGAAGAAAAAGATACTATGATTTAGATGAAAATAGTCCTTTAGGTGAACTCAAGGGAGAACCATATCAAGTAACGAAGAGAATAGCAGAAAATCTTGTTAGAGATTATGCAAAGAAGAATCCAAGTAAAACAATTATTATTACCAGATTAGGACCAATAATTGGAGCTGGTGATAGACAAACAATTCCTGCTATGGTTGATGTAATGGGATATAAACTAATTCCCAAATTAATTAACCGTGGAAAGCATTTATTTGCAATAACTTCTGCTCGTGATGTAGCAAGAGGACAAGTGTTCCTAGCTGAATACCCTGAGGACATTTCAGGGGAAATTTACAATATTGCTCATGAGCCTATCTCTTATCGTCGAATTATGAATATCATTGCTGACTATTATCAAAGGTTGCCCCCAAAATTCTCAATCACTTATTGGTTTTTCAAATCTCTTTTACCAATGCTTCGTGTTTTGCACAAGATTTTTCCAAAGATAAAATTAATTAAGACAGCTCTTTCTCCAATAACGATTAAATACGTTGGAAAAACTTACATCTACAATACAGAAAAATTAGAAAAACTCGGTTTTAAATATCTCGTAACTCCTGAGGAAGCGGTGATTGATAGTCTTATTTATCTTGATCCCGAGAAAAAAATGTTAAAACCAAGTCGACGATTTAAACGAAACGTAAACAAAATTAATGAAATGAATTGATTTAACGATTAATAAGAGGATTATAATTTGATTAAATGTATAAGTTTTGATTTTGATAGAACACTTGCACATGTTACTCCATTTACACATGAATTTGTTCCAGAATTACTTGCTCGGAAAGGGATAAATGTCTCAGTAGAAGATTTTTTACAACACCAAATTTATTTGCGAAGAAATTTGCCTGAGCATTTAATAGAAAGGTTTAGCAAATTTGGAACACTTCCAAAGGAAGAAAGGGAACAATTTCGCAAGGAATATAGTCGCGCAAGAGTAGATATGATTGATTTAATTTATTACAAAGATGATCTGGAAGAATTAAAAAACTGGTTAGTGGAGCAGATTTTCATAACACAACAAAAAGTGCTTTATGATGATGTTGTTGAGACCATAGTT
>JAEOSP010000252.1 GCA_016840305.1 Candidatus Hodarchaeota archaeon | reverse complement strand
TTGATTTAATTCTTGGGGATGTTGTGGACGAAGATGAGTATGTTACAGGAACTCGATCGGAAGGTGGATATTGGGGTGTAACGGCATTTTTTATGCGATTATCCGTGATCTTAGTGATAATATCCATTAATTTAGTTTTAAATAGTGTAGGATGGAAAGTTTTCGAACCTACATTACCTTTAGCACCAGAAATTAAGATAGGATTACGGTTACTCATGACCGCATTTCCGATGACATTTCTAGCCATCGGAATTTTAGGTATGTATTTCTACCCTCTACACGGCAAGAGGTTACAGGAAGTCAGGACTGGGTTGGAACAAATACATCAGGAAAAAAAGTCTCGAATAAATGAATAAACCATAATCCCATTTTTTCTTATTTATTCCGTTTGTCCTCAATATGAACAATTTTCAATTCTTCTGCATCTGTTGCTCTATTATGTCTTCCCATTATGCCGATACCTGCAGTATTTTCAGAATCTGGCTCAAAATCGTCTGTAGAGATGTAATTTAAAATATCTGGATGATGACCAATAACAATCCAGCCAGGATAATTTTTCAATTGTATTACATTCATATCAGCAGATGCCGTTCCAACGGTGTATGGACCGTATTCTTTTAGTAATTCTATGGCTTGTTGCGCAAGGTCTTCCTCAGGTTCCATTAGGATTACACTTGTATTATTCTCAAATACTACCCAACTTTTCTCTTCACCAATAATGATATTCTTCCATAACGACTGATAATCCACTTTATTCATCTCCAACAAATACATGTGAATCCTACGATATAATATGGTATTATCAAGAAGAAATTCTAATATTTTATCAGAAGCATGATTTAGGAAGAAATAATGTGAAAAATAAAAAAAATACCGGTAAATTAATCATTATGATTTTTTTTTGTATAAATATCATTACTATACCTGTTTTAATGGGATTTCTGTTCCCTAACAATGGAGGGTTCACTAGAAATGTAATTTTTATCCATCCCACTAATTCTACTGATGGATATTATATTCTTGTGGATGAAATTCACACCTCTAAACCAGTCACTTTCTTGTTTCACAGTAGAGGGGATTTAGAAGTAGACGCTTCTTCTACATCTTGGACCCAAGATGATATTCAAATGAATTATTCTTTCTTTGGTTCTCCAGTCGCTATTACAGGACATCAAAACTATCTTTATGCTTATGATAAGATAGAGGAACATGAATATATTCGTGTGACGTTACCTAAAGAAACAAAATATCTTATTACAGTTATTTATTTCGTAAATACAAGTACTCCAAATCCTTTACACATTGATTACAGTGAGGATAATGATTTAACTACTTTAACAATTAATTCAACCGATCATTTCATCCTTAATCCGAATGCTTTCAGAGATTCTAATCTCATTTGGCAGTATAATAACGTCGAAACAGATGCTAATTTCATCCATTATCGGGAAAATGTTGATGCGGATAAGAATTTCATTCTAACATCATCCATTTCTTCTTTATTAGTAGATGACATATCCTTATATGATGGACCTCGCCAATCCGTTGTATATGCAAACGACACCATATATACTGGGTATTTTGATGGATGGATTTCTCCTATTGAGTACTCTACTCCTTTAAATATTTCTAATTATGCATCTCCTGGACTATATTTCACAGAAGACGAACTTCCAGAATTGAGAACAAAAATATCCATTCCTGGATCTCAATGGAATTACTATTATAGCAAACTCAAAAACCGGACTGTTCTATCTGCAGCATTCCAAGGTAGAATTGAAGAGAGTCAAGATTTTATTAATCAAAGCGAACAGCATTTACTCGGATTAGAATTATATTTTAACGAACATATGAGCACAGCTGAGGATATTGAAAAATCTACCTTCCTTATCGATTTCATCTTAGCCTATGACATGATTCGCAACAATCTCACTATTCAGAATCAAGAATTAATCGAATCAAGTCTTTATCGGTTAATAGAACCACTCTATTTTCATCATGTTCAAAATACGGAATATATGAATAATCATTTGGTAGTCTCATCTATTGCTCCTGGATTAGCAGGAATGGTGCTTGATATACCAGAATGGGTAGAAGAAACACAAAGAAGCATTGATTATTATCTAAATGTGAACGCAATTCGTCCAAATGGTGCTTGCTATGAAGGTGCGCATTATGCTTATTACACTTTTAAACATGCTTCAAAGTTCTTTTATGCGCTGAATAAAGCAGGAGGTTATAATTACTTTACCCATCCTCGTTATCTCGCTTTCTTAAATTATACTGTTCAATCAATGACACCAACTGGGGAATCTCCAGTATTTGAAGATTGTCAAGTAAACACTACTTTAAAAGTAGTAGCTACTTTCTCCATGTCAAACATAAATGATTATCATCCAGTTCTTGCCAGTAACCTGAAAGATCTATATAATCGAGCAACAAAACCTATGTGGGATTACGTACACAGGTTGATTTTGAATCATAAAAATATTTCCGCAAAAGAACCAGTTTTAAGCGGGATAAACCAAGGTTACATCTACCCTACTGATGGATATGCCTGTTTCCGAAGCGGATGGAATCAATCTGATTATTATTTCATTCTCTCAAATAAGAATTATCGTCAATCACATACCCATCAAGATGAGAATTCGTTTGAAATATATGCTTATGGGAAAAAATGGATTACCAATCCTGGATA
>JAEOSP010000251.1 GCA_016840305.1 Candidatus Hodarchaeota archaeon | reverse complement strand
TTGGCGAATAGGAAGCTATTGTATCTACAAAAAATCAACAAGGGTATTGGCGTTGATTTTTATGGGGGTGCAATAGAAAAAGATGATAAGAAAATAGCCAAGTCTTCCGTACCCATAGAAGCTTGGTGACGTTCGGAATTGTCGACTGTTCGCCCCTTTTTGGTTATGGAGTATTTTTACTTAGTCTTGGTTTCCATGCCGAATTCTTTGATTTTTTCAATAACTCGAATTGTCTCAAGAGTTTCTCTCACATCATGAGTTCTAATTAAGCTGGCTCCATGAAGAATAGCAATACTGGTAGCTCCTAGTGAACCATAAAGACGATCTTTTGGATCTTTTATATCTAATATTTTACCAATAAATGATTTCCTCGAGAGACCTATACAGATGGGCTGCTTCAATTTATCAGTTAATGATTCCAAATGTGTTAAAATATGAGCGTCTATTTTATACCACTTGAAATCTTTAATCCTATGAAAACCTATGTCAGGATCGATAATTATTTTGTCTAATTGAATTCCAGCTTCTTGAGATACCTTCATTGAGTGTTCTAGTGATGAAATAACTCTCTCAGTAGGACTTCCATCAAATCGATTCAATTTAGTTGCACCGATAATTATTGGTACATCAAACTCCACAGCCACTTTTGCTAGTTCAGGATCATCATTCAAACCTGTTACATCATTGATCATTTTGGCACCATTTTCTAAAGCAGCTTTAGCAACTATTGCTCGAGTAGTATCAATTGAGATCGGTTTCTTTACTTCATCAATTATTATTTTTAATCCTTTAACAGCTCGTTCACTTTCCTCTTTAGGACTGATTTCTGTCTCAAGATAAGGAGCAGTGCTCTTGGCTCCAAGATCAATAATGTCCGCTCCTTCCTTAACTTGCCTGATAGCTGACTGTAAAATACTACCTGGACCTGTTTTTATTGATCCTTTGTAAAATGACTCTGGACTGAGATTAATAACACCCATTATTTTTACTTGTTCACCTAATCCAATTCTCAATCCATTAACTTCAACAATTTTCATCAATGGAACACCTAGTATCATACAAGAATTAAGACAATAAAAATGAAACGGATAACATTCAAAAGAGTTTTAAGATTCGTAATCTAACTTTAATCGCCTCTTGATTAAAACATATGTGATTATCATGGTGAAGAATGAACTAAGATATTTTGATTATACTATGGAATTGGAAGATCGAATTAATGCACTAATGGAATTATTAACTCTAAAAGAGAAATTCAAACTACTTTCCGCGCGACGATTCTCTATATGGACTACAAAACCAATTCGTAGACTGAAAATAAAACCTCTTGGAATGACTGATGGTCCCATGGGTGTTGCTACGCATTCCAGTCTTAGGTTAAATACCAAGTTCCCTTGTAGTAAGAATCTTAGTTCAACTTGGAATCGAAAACTAGCATACGAATATGGTCTAGCTATAGCAAAGGAAACAAGAGCGGTAGGACGTCATGTAGTTCTAGGACCAGGAATAAATATCGATCGCACACCACTTAATGGAAGAACTTTCGAGTATTTCAGTGAAGACCCATATCTCACAAAAGAAATAGCTATCCCTTTTGTTAAAGGAGTACAAAGTCAAAGGATAGGAGCTTGTGTTAAGCATTATGTAGCGAATAATCAAGAGTTAAACAGATTTTTTGTGAATGCAATAATAGATGAAAGAACTCTAAACGAAATCTATCTCAAAGCCTACAAAGATGTCGTTGAAGAAGCAGATCCTTGGGTTTTCATGAGCTGCTACAACAAAGTAAATGGAATTTATGGTTGTGAACACAAAGGTCTCCTCCGAGAAACACTGATGGATTCTTGGGGATTCAAAGGGTATGTTGTCACAGATTGGTTTGCAACAAGAAGAATAGAAAAACCAACGGAAAGTATTCTTGCAGGGCTCTCACTGGAAATGCCTATCATAAAAATCTACAAGCCAAAATTACTAAAGAAAGCTTACGATGAAGGAAATATAACCATTGAGGATATTGATTATGTTCTAAAACGGCTACTCAGAGTTATGTTTCTAGTTGGATTGTTTGATAAACCAGAAAAAATACCAGTAGGGGAAAGAAACACACTACAACATCAAGCTCTCTCA
>JAEOSP010000250.1 GCA_016840305.1 Candidatus Hodarchaeota archaeon | reverse complement strand
ATTGATCTAGCCATACTTAAAGAAAATTCTCAAGAAATGATAGGGGTAGCATATAACAAGTCAGCTTTCTTCTATTATTCCCATCCAGAAAATATCATTATTCAGGCTGTATTCTTTTCTATGATATGGATAGGATTGCTAGTTCTGACAAGCAATAACCCGATCAAGTCAAAAATAGCTGCAATAACCTCCCTCCGTGACTTTAAAGAGTTATTTTCAACCAAAAATATTCACAGATTAAAGACTGGTTTAACAAGTACATTATTTCTAATTGTTTTAATGGTTCCAATTGTTGTACAAGGATACATATGGCTACAAAGCTCTGGTGATCTTCAAACCTTTCAAGGTACGATGGAATACGAATATAATGAAGATTATCAAACCATTGTAGATAAAATCAACCAATTTAGTACAACTCCAGGAGCTATATTGACGGTACGAATGCCAGGATTACAGTTCTTTACCCAACACCCAACATTAGACTTCTACTATCAGGGAAGATTATTAGGAAATCAATTCTACTCATCACAAAACATCAGCCATTTAGTTGAGATGTTAAAACATCCTTTTAGGTATCTACTCCCTTCTAGATATAATCAATCCCAGTTATTTGAAATTTCATTCGAATTTATTGTCGTTCCAAATACTGATAACATTTACTTTGATATTTACACAAAGAACATACTGTTAACAACATACTTTTTTAGATCATTAAGTAACCCTACTTACTTTGAATTATCTTTTGAAAATGATAGATTTCAATTATTCAAGATCTTATAAGAGAAATCCTTAGGATAAACCCCTTAAATGATTTGGCTTAATGAAAAAATTATGAGTAGCTACAATGGTCTCGAAGAATATACAATTTTGTATTATTCCAACTGATTATTATTAGAATCTGATTCGTGGGCTTTAGAATAATGTTTAGCCATTTAACCATACTCTTCTTGAAATTGCTTGGTTGTCGCTCTGAGCACACAATACGTTCTATCTTAGGATTCGCATGGATAATTGCAGTAATAATAGCGACATCAGGAATTATTACAGGGTTTGCTTTATCAATTTTTGGCTTAACTGAACAGCTAGGTTACAGTAACCGTTTTTCTATTAGACCTATTGATCCAGATCAAGAGATATCTAGGGAAATAGTAGAGAAGCTATATCAGGGGGATTTCGTGGAAATATTACCTTTAGCTAAACGAATGGCAAATTTTTCATCAAAAGGAATGGTTTTGCAGACAAATTTGATTGGTACCAATCTAACAGCATTAACTAGGCTATTTACATCATCAAGGATTGTCGAGGGAAGGATTCCGAAAACGAATCAAACACCAATAGAATGCCTCCAAGGAATGGAAGTAAGCGGATACTTAACATCAGACATTTCTTACCTTATTCATAAAGAAAACCTGTATGAAATGTCTGATGTAGTAGGAACGATTACTGGAGTAGCAGAGCTTCAACAGACTATTATGGTTGATTTAGAAGATTTTGCTAAAATTATAGACGAATCTTTAACTAAACTGAATTACAGTGAGGTGAAAATAAAAACAAAGGGAACTTTTACATTGAAAAATGTTGAAAAAACTTTGAGAGAATTATTGAACAATAAATACAGAGAAATCATGGTTTGGAACGAACAACAAGCAGATGTATTTTCAGAAACACTAATAAAAGATATATTTAGCAAATTGGAACTACTTTTCATTGTATTACTAATAATAGCTTTGGCAAGACTTTTCCATAGTATTTCATGGTTCGTAACAACATTTGAGAGAACATTTCTAATAATGAGAGCTATCGGATTATCAAAAGAAAAGCTATTCGTCCTAATGATGATATTGGGACAGGTTGTGGGGAATATGGGGTTTGTATTAGGGGTAATTATAGGTTATTCTTTACCGCCCCTGGCCTTATCGATGTTGACAACATTTTTTGGGGTTGGTTTCTTGGTAACTGAGTTTCCATTGACTAGTATAATACCTCTGTGGCTAGTTTCTGTAATAATAACGACACTGGCAACTATAGCACCAGGTTTGAAAATGAGTAGTACTCCCCCTGCAAAAATTTCAATTTTAATTAATAAAAGATAAATGGTGAAAAGAAGTGCAACAAGGATTCTTTCAAGGAATAACATTAGGAAAGGTGAGAATTTTCGCCATAAAGGATCTTTGGTTGTTTATAATTGGAGTGTTATTAATATCTATGACCTCTGCATCAATAGGAGCGTTCGTTTCAGGAGTGAAACCTAGAGAGTTCTTCCTAGGGGAGGCTGAAGATGTTTTAGTGATAACTCCACCAGGAGTAGCTACTCCAATGACGGGTTTTATACCAGTATCACTAACACATGATATTAATCAATTAACAGGAGTGAAAGCAATAAGTCCAGAAGTACTTGGTATAGTAATCGCTCAAAATTTAAATGGTAGAGCAATAAT
>JAEOSP010000249.1 GCA_016840305.1 Candidatus Hodarchaeota archaeon | reverse complement strand
CCCTAAGGTTCCCGCCATTTGATCTTGGTATTTCGCTCCATGCGCTTGAGCTGCATCTTCTAATACAAATAGATCATGTTTAGTCGCGATTTTCTGGATGTATTTCATATTACAAGGAAGCCCGTATAAATGAACAGGAATGATCCCCTTTGTTTTATCAGTTAGAGATTCAGTAATCTTTTGTTCATTTAATAAATAGGTATCAGCGTGTACATCTACAAATTTTGGAATTGCACCTACAGCAAGAATCGCGTTGGCAGAGGCAATAAAGGTGAAAGGTGATGTTATGATTTCATCACCGGGTTCAACACCCAACGCTTCTAGTGCAATAATTAGAGCTGCTGTTCCAGAGTTGACCGCGATAGTACGGTTTTCAGTGACTTCAAGAAAGGCTCCAAATTCTGATTCAAAAGAAGATACTTGAGTCCCCTGCGCAAGCATACCAGATTTCAATACTGAAGTGACCGCATTAATCTCGCTTTCCGAGATAAGTGGTTTTGAGATCGGAATATACGAGGCCCGAACTGGTGATCCACCTTCGAGAGCAATTTTGGAGTTAACCATATTGATCAAATACCTACCACAGCAACTACATTAAATTCTTATGCGTATTCTAATCTTCCACTTAGTTAAGTCTGTAAAATAAACTGTGACTACTTGATTTCAACTGAATTAAGTATGTCTTTCTTTACTGTTTTTTTCGGGTAGATTGTTACACCATCATGAATCGTGACTTTGTCTTTGATGGTTACAAAATCACCAATTACCACAAGTCCTTTGATTCGAACGGAGTTACCAATTTCAACATTCTCACCTAATATTGTTTTTTCAATTGTGGTTTGTTTTCCAATTTTTGTGTTGCTTAAAATAATGCTTTCTGAAACCGTTGTCTGTTCATTTATTGACACATTGTTACCAATGCTCACAAAAGGACCTATCTTACATTTAGTCTTAATAACACAGTTTTGCCCTAACACAACAGGCGGGATGATTGTGACATGTTGATCAATACCTTGAGTGTTGTTACGGTGTTCTATATTTTCTTGTTGGAGTATAAGTCTATTTGCCTGCAAATAATCTATTGGTTTTCCTGTATCGGTCCAATAACCTTTGAATAAATGTCCAATTAACTGGTTTTCATCAACTAACTTTGGAAAGATCTCCCTTTCAAGTGAACAGGGAACTCCTGATGGAATATAAGAAAGGATTTCTGGATTGAAAATGTATGCTCCTGCATTTATTAGATGCCTTGTTCCTCTCGTTTTGAGTGGTTTTTCTATGAATTGAGTGATTTGGTTTTTTTCATTGACCTTTACAACTCCAAAACGCGTTGGGTCACTAACGGTATATAGCGCTAGAGTTCCAGTTAAAGTTCCATTCAAGTGTGATTGTTTCAATTTAGCATAATCTAGTGATGAGACGATATCACTGTTGAGTACGAAAAAAGGCGCATCCTCTAAAAAGGATTCAGCCAATTTAATAGGACCTGCAGTTCCAAGCGGTTCTTTTTCCAGGGAATAATGAATAGAAACACCCATATCCTTTCCAGTGCCTAATTCTGATTTTAATTGATCAGCGCGATAATG
The DNA here is from genome assembly GCA_016840305.1 of Candidatus Hodarchaeota archaeon. The sequence goes on along the minus strand of JAEOSP010000249.1, from coordinate 634 downwards.
GACGGCTAAGACAATATCTGTGACACCACACACTTTCAATTGCCGAATCATCCTACAGATAATGGGTTCATTTGCAATTGGGAGTAATGGTTTAGGACGTGTACAAGTCAATGGTCGAAGCCGAGTACCAAACCCACCCACCAAGATCAAGGCTTTCATAATTATGTCACACCCTACCAAGAACACCTAACAAGTGTTGGTTCTTGGTAATCATACTACAAATATTTTTTTAAGATTACCCGCTAATATACACCGCAAGTCATAAATTGATACCTATCCACATCTTCATTTGATCGCGATGCCTTCCGGTCCGTATGAATCTTTATCAGAAAGAACTCTAGCAGCTGATATTTTTCATCAAGTTAATCCTCAAGAAGAGAAACGCTCTACACACGCGGTACTACTCTTGGGGTTAATTATATTATCAACTTTATCCAATGGATTTGTAAATTTACATGCATTATTAACAGATCCACTATTTTTCACAGGCTTCGATATATTTGCCCACGTATTTTACACAACAGAAATAATCTCTACAAACCATATTAGTGAACTGTACCGTTATTCAAAAGGTCTTGCAGCAGTAATCGCTGCATTAACTCAGCTAACAGGATTACCTCCTGCTATGTTGTAT
>JAEOSP010000248.1 GCA_016840305.1 Candidatus Hodarchaeota archaeon | reverse complement strand
GAGTCATTACACGAGACTTGAAAGAGCCTTTAACAAAGAACAACTAGCCAAAAAATTCAATGAATATGTAATTCATCCCTTTTCTCAGCTTCTCTCTAGGCTTAGGCAGCTTCCATACTGTTTTCATCAACTAATCTCCAAGGGAGTAAGCGATAGCGAGTTAAAAAAGCGGTTAATCTTCTTAAAAAATACCCTTCGAGCTATTGATCTTCTTTGTGACTGGCCCATTGGTTCTTTTACTAAAACCTTCAAAAATAACTACAGAGAATTTGTTACGTTTTACCAGAAAATTAAAACCTTTACTTTACATTTTGAGTCTAAAAGGAATTTTTCTGGCTTCATAAAAAGATTAACAAAGAAAGAGCGAGAGTTTGTTGAAATATCTCCCAGTACACACATGGTCTTTCTAAATCTTAAAAAATTCGTTGGTATAAAGAATTTTGAGTCTCTCAAATCTATTTTAGTAAAATTTCAAGATTATGGAATGATCAGGGATCCTTCAGCTCTCTGATTTCCTGTTACATTCATTATTTTCGGGTGAAAATTATGGTTGTTATAAAAAAAAATTTAGAATTCATCCAACCTAGTTCTCCTATGGAGCTAGTGTTAGTAAGCATCAAACAGTCTTGTGAACGACAAATAGGCGTCAATGGTTTAATTTCCCAGCTTTTGGGTACTGATTTTACCTCTCTTGTCAAGGGCATTTATTATATTCCTCCAAAACACGATATTTCTCGAATGCCGGGTCCCATAGCTGTTGACCTTCAAGAACGGACTATTTATTTCACAAAATTACTAGCCAATTTTTCTCCTGCCGCAATAATTGGGTTTTTGTGTCACGAAATTGGCCATTTAGCACTTGCTCCTCGTGATCCTGCGATGGTAGAACGGGTGTATGAAAAAGCAGGCGTTCCCATAAAAGGAGAAAAAAGAAATATCTTACATTTTTCAGTTAATCTCGCATCAGACTATCTTGTTGAGAAATACTTAGTCTCGAATTATCCTAAATTGGCTTTTTACAAAAAGCAAGAATTTCTTGAAACGTACAATCAAAGGCAAATTCTGTGTAAAAGTGCTAATATTAATGAAAGGTTGCTTGTTAATCGTATTATAAAGCACATATTATACAATTATTCAATTTTTTTTAAAGATCAAGTCGAATACAATTCTTTAGACCCAGATAGTCTCGACATTATTAAAGAAATTAAAAATATTCTAGATAGCGCGTTGGGTTGGGCAGATCAAGCCCTAGAAATCTTCAATTTAATTGATTCAATGCATCCTCCTCAGCCTGAGGATCCCGGTTTTGTTCAACGGCTCAAAGAATTTCAAAAGGAACTATCTCTTTTTCCGTTCTTGAGAAATCGATTAGCTCAAGCATTATCATGTCAAGATTTTGTTAGTCAATTACCAGAATTGTATCACCTAGCTCTCCACATCCTTGAGAAAATAAAGAAAAAGATTACACGTCAGCGTACTGGATTTAAATGGGGCTCTAAGGATATCATTTCGCCAATGGAGCTGTTTGACGAATCATCTGAATATTTAAAAGATCTTGAGAATAGAGGACTGCTTTCTCCTGCTGATCTAAAAAATCTTGAATCAATCCTACCAGTTCTAGCATTGAATGAAGATGTGTTTGAGGACTTCCCTTCTAATCCTTTTGAAATCTGCGAGAAACTGAAATCACAGAATAAGAACAGAAAATCAGAGCTAGATAAAACAATTGAGAAATATCTTGAAAACGCTAATATCTTACTGGAAGATGCCAATCTTAGGAATAACGCCGGTATTGAGCGTGAGATAATTGGAGAAGAGCCAACTAATGACTTTAATGATCTTGTTGATAATTTTGGTATCGAGGCCCTATTTTCTCACCTTTCAAACTTTAAAATCCCTCTACACAAGGATTTGATTGATGATTCACCAAGTACCAGTGATACATTTTTGATTGCGATTGACAAAAGCAGCTCAATGGATAGAACACAGTTCGATAATTGTAAAATTATTTCTACCGCCTTAGTCCAATACGCTGCAGATTTTCAGGTAGAAATTGGGATCCTTGCTTTTAACGACGAAATCG
>JAEOSP010000247.1 GCA_016840305.1 Candidatus Hodarchaeota archaeon | reverse complement strand
ATTCGACTTATTGATTTAAACGGTGAAATTCTCCACCAATGGTCGATAAAACTCCGGGAAATATGGGCTGAATCACCACACCATGATTATACTTCTCGTACACGAGATCTCTGGATGGGAAATCCCTGTATTCATGGAGTTATACTGTTACCTGGGGGTGATGTCATTTTTAATTTTGATTATTTTAGTCTAGTTAGACTGAATGCATATTCACAAGTTGTGTGGAAATTACCCTACCGTACTCATCATTCCATATTTCTGGATGACGAAGGCAAAATTTGGACATGTGGTGCTAAATGGTATGAAGATCGTGTTCCGGAATTTCCGGGTGTAGAACCTCCTTTTTTGGATGACACAATACTAAAGTTATCTCCAGAAGGAATTATTGAGCGTGAGATATCAATGTTACAGATTATTTATCAGTCTGGGTACTACAGCTTTATTTTCAATGCACGCCAAAAGACCAGCGATATTTTGCACTTGAATGACATTGAGATACTTAGCAAATCTAAGGCGGATAAATTTGCTATATTTAATGCCGGTGACATCATGGTCTCCATGCGTCATATCAATGCTATCTTTGTGATAGATGGACAAACAGAGCGAATCAAGTGGGTTATGACGTCTCCATTTATCGAGCAACATGATCCTGATTTTACTGATGATGGACATATTACGGTGTTTGATAATCATTTTGAAAGGTTTGGAGGCAGTCGTATTTTAAGTATTGCCCCTTCTACTCGTAAGATCTCAGTGCTTTACGGCCATAAAAATAGCCAAAATTTCTTTACATTCAGATGTGGAAAACACCAGCATCTCTCCAACGGAAATATGCTCATTACGGAGGCCCAGGCTGGTCGTATATTCGAAGTCAATGCAGATGGTGAAGTTGTGTGGAGTTGGATCACACCTCGGTGGGATGAGAATAATGTTCCGGAAATTTTAGAGGGAATTCGATACAATACAGAATTTGCCAATTTTGCAAGTAACCTTAGAAAGGATCAATAATGAACAATATTTTATTCATCAACTTTTTAGTTTACCTGGTATTTGTTTAGCATACGTTGGTCCGGGAACAGGCATCACCGTATTATGGGCCCTTCTGGCAGTATTAGGTGGTGTATTATTAATGGTTTTTGGTCTTATATTCTGGCCTGTTAGAATGTTAATACGAACTATCAAGAAGAACAAATCCAAAAACGGAAATACTTCAAAACTGGACGTCGAAAACTCTGACAACGTTGAAGATGATAAACAAACTCTTTCCACTTCTGAACATAATTGATGGTTGGTTTGCTGGCGTTCTTCCATTAGCGTTTCGGCTTTCTATATGGGGAGCTTTGGCTGGCATTCTCTCAATCATAATATATGCTAAACTTTCGCCGCAAGCTTCTATCAAGAAGCTAAAAAAGAAGACGAAAAGTTTGCAGCGAGAGATGCTGAATGTGGATCTCGAATTTGCCGATTTTTTACGTTTATCCAAGGAAAATCTGAAAACTGCACTAAGATTGTTCATCACTGTTCTCGGACCAGCAATTGTTTCAGCACTTCCTGTTATTTTTCTTGCGATATGGATTCATACTTGTTTGGCATATGAGGCACCTACATCGCTTAGTAATCTTGTCGCAACAACTGAGGATGACAATATTAATTTACTTCTATTTAGTGATACTAATTTTAACAAGAACATCAATAATGAAATTGAAAACCACGACTTACTTCATTCTAAGATTGTTGTGATGGCTGACAATACGGTTATTTATTCGGGTAATCCTTTGTCACCAGCCACGCCAGTGGTTTACAAGCATCGATGGTGGAATGTTCTTCATGACAATCCCGCCGGATATGTAGTCAAAGATGCACCTGTAGACAGTATAAGACTCAATATAAACAAGAAGCAGATAATAGGATGGTTGCCTAACTGGGCAGCGGGATGGGAAATGCCTTTTTTTGTATTTCTCTTAATAACAGCTCTTGGAATAAAGTTAGGTTTTCGAGTTGCATAAATTTTAAGAATAATAAAAGGATAAACAGTGAAAGCTGTATTTCTACATGATTTCCTTGGCTGGTGTGTAGAGCACAACGAAGACTTGCTTTTCTCTTTGGCCAGGTATGAAACTAAATTTCTAAAGGAGCGTTTAGCTCGAATTAATATCGACCGCCCGATATATGTAAGTGGTTTGGCAAGATCTGGTACTACAATTCTTCTGGAATTGATTTCACAGAATCTGGACGTTGCGTCTTACCGATACATGGATTTTCCATTTATCATGCTTCCCTATTGGTGGGGAAAGTTCCTGAAAATCAGTTCAAAAAGCGATGATAAACCCATTGAGCGGTCACATGCTGATGGCTTGCAGGTAACTCCGAAAAGCCCGGAAGCTATGGAGGAAATACTTTGGAAATATTTCTTTCCAAAATGTCATGATCCTATGGTAAGAAATGTATTGGATCAACATCAGCAAAATTCTGATTTCGATGAATTTTACACACAGACGATTCGTAAACTACTTTTATCTAGGAATACTAATCGTTATCTCGCTAAGAATAACTACAATATAGCGAGATTTGACTACCTCAGTCGTCTTTTTCCCAATGCACGATTTGTTGTTCCAGTAAGGAAACCAGTTAACCATATCGCTTCACTTATGAAACAGCACCGCTTACTCTCTGAGGAAGAAAGCCGCGATAAGCGTGTGCTGGCATACATGAGACGTTCTGTTCATTTCGAATTTGGACTTGATAGGCGACCATTAAACCTTACGGCCAATGACATAACCCTTGAAATCCAGGAGCTTTGGAACAATGGACGTGATGTTGAAGCTTGGGCAAAGTACTGGCGAGATATTCATACATATCTTGCAGATTTGCTGGAGAACAACAAGCAGGTTTCAGAATGCACGCTTGTTCTCAGCTATGAAGAACTCTGCAGTGAACCGAATAAGACACTTGCTT
>JAEOSP010000246.1 GCA_016840305.1 Candidatus Hodarchaeota archaeon | reverse complement strand
TTTTAATAACTTCTTTAACAGATCTTCCTCTTGGAATGAATACATGAGTTCCTCTAATCGTAATCCATCTACCTTCCTCTTTAGTATCTTCAATTAAATCCACTTGCTCCATGAAGTCTTTATCTTTAGGGATAGCCATTAAACCTTACCCTCCATCTTTTTCATGTAATCATTAATCTTTTGCATTCGCTGGGCTTTTATTTTTTCAAATAAACTCCAATCTACAAAATCCTTCTTGTTAGAAGCATTAACATTGATTTCCAACTTAGCCTTACTTACAGCCTCTTCATTCTTAGACTTCTCACCATCATTATCCATTGGATTTTCATCCACTTGAGGGTTTTGGGCTTGTTCTAATAACATCATTGTTTGTATCTGGGCTTGTAAATACTGTTCCTTCATTATCTCATTCTCTATTTCCATTCCCTCATCTATTAACCTCTGTTGATCAGTCTTGTTAATGGTGAGCATCCAATCCAACCTTCTCTTCTTGATATCAAATCCCGCAAGTTTAATGATTCGCATTACATCATCAGAAATGCTTCTCTGAATGTTAGCAACCTCTCCCCAGTATTCCATTTGAGCTAATAAATATCCTGCTGAACCTAATCCTGCATTTGATGTTCTTCCAAAAGTTACTATGACAGGAATTCTAGTTCTAGCTGCAATTTCCTCTTTTAAAATCTCCATTAACTCAGTAATTCCTTGAGCTGTACCCGCAGGGGCAAAATCTAACTCATCTCCTTTTCTCCCTAGAAAAACTCCATTCATTTTCATTTCTGAAATGAGATCACTATAAAGTGTCCAGATTGAATCTAAATCATCTTCCGTATCAATCATGTATTTAGGAACAATTCCTCCCCATTTCGTGAAATGTCGAAGCATGTAGACAAATACTTGAAAATAGAGTAATAAAGGAATCCAAATAGCTTCAAAAATGGAATGTCCATACCAAGTAGTAGTAGAAGGGCGAGTAATAATGACTTGAATGCGAGAATGATGTATTTTTTCAGGACCAAATCTACCTCCATGCCAATCCCAATCATTAGGATCAGAATCCAGATAAATAGATTTATCAATATTTAAAGGTGTAACTACATCTGGAGGGAATGCTTGAAATGCAATAGGTTTAGTGTTTTTAGGAGCCTCTTCTCCAAGGAGTCCATCTTCTTTATCTTCTTTAGTATAATATTTAACTAGAGTAGCAATTCCATAAACACGTTCATAAGTAAGAGCTAAAGCTAATTGATCCCAAAACTTGAGTTCTGGATCTTCTAACCATTCCATTACATCCTCCGTGAGTTTATCATCTACTTCTCCATTATATTTTGCTAATCTAAATTTATTTCTCACGGCATCTTCGGCGGGTTTAGTCACTACATTATTACATACACCTAATCGTTTCTCCCATAACCATCTAAACTGAGAGAAACCAGGTTGCTCATCTGAACCTAATGTACCGCTCGAAGAAGTAATATCTCCAGTAGGATCAAAAAAAGAAGGAAAATCTTCTGTTTTGACTGTAGGAAAGAAAGTATTTTTAAAATCATTTAACGTGTTTTTATATTCACTCCAAACATTCGTTCGAGTCGATTGAGAGATTGAACGTTTTGCTTTAATATTAGCTTGATTAATAGCCCATGCTTGTAGTTCATTGGCTTTCTTTTTCCTCAATCTTTCTAATTGTAAATCAGTAACCATGAGCTCTTATCCTCCTTATGTTTTCACAAGGCACGTGTTCAAGGGCTTCATGAGAATCTGAATAGGCATCAAAATTCCGATCTACTCTCACGGGTACTAATTGAACCCTTCCTTCTCTTGGAAATTCTAAAAAGTCTAATATTTGATTATAAATGATGAGAGTTCGATTATTCCAGTCTTCTAAATATACATTTAAAAAATTAGGAGCATTAATCCTTGAAATCTGCTCATCAAACATCTTATATTTTCTTACTACATTTTCAATAAATGTAATCTCGTTTTCTTGATAACGCTCTCTAAAATATTTTGTTTCTGCTTTAATTTGCTCTAATAAGGAGCGTCTTCTAACTGCAATTACTTTATCATAGCCTCTTTCTAATAAAATTTGAGGATCAGCATTAAAAACATCCGTCCATCCATTTACTAAAGGCCTTCTAAAACGAGTAACTTCAAATTTATTCCCCTCATAATCAACATGAAGAGGTTCTTTAAAAATAGCTTCATGTGATAAGGATACAAAACCAAATATCTCTGCAACTCCACAACGAGGTAATCTCGTTATGATTACATTGAGTTCAGATGGTTTTGTTATCCTTTAAACACTTCGATACCTCATTAAGAATAAATGTTAATTTATATATAATGTTTAGAATATTAAGTATTTAAATGTTATTTAAATATTCTTTTTTACACTTTTTTCATATACAAGTTCATCAGTACATTTCCATAATTTTTGATTACAACTAAGACAATGCTTAAAATCAAGAGTATATACCTTTCCACATTTCAAACATAACATGAAAACCTTCTTTTTTTCATATTTTAAATTTGAAATTAAATCCACCCTTTTATTTTAAGTATATCTGGCATTCCATTGGGTTTCACACGAAATACCTGTGCCTTTTGATATTTACATTCTTCGGGCGATAACTTGTAAGGATTTGGATATTCATAATTAATATATTGTCCCTTACCCTTCTTATATCCATCCTGATTAGCATCAGGATGTTCTACTAAATCTTTTTCTATAAGGGGTAATAAGCCTTTTATTCCCATTTCGATCATGTCTAGTTGATACGGATCGAAATTATGACCTTTATTAATAATTGTTCCTTGAATGTCCCAATCTCGTCCCTCAATCCTTGTAGGAAATACGGGAGGCCTCTGTCTAATGTAAATTTTATCATCAATCTCTTCATGAGTTTCCAGTGGGTATTCTAAGAAGTTAAGGATTTCATTAGTCTGATCTACAGTATAGTTATTAATATCACTTAGATTTACTCGTAGTACATTAGGATATTCTGTTTTATCTCCGTGTACTAAATCATGATAATTCCTTAATCTTTCCTCCCAGTCGGGATATTTTTTATGAATCTTTCCTTTAGTAAGTTTAGGTTTAAAGTATCTAAATACCGCATCTCTCCAACTCTCAAAAGGTCTTTCTAATACAATTATCTTATCCCACCCTCTCTTAACTAACCATTCCAAGCGAACATAATATACACTACAATGTGTTTTGGGTAAATCATACTTCGGATCAATCGCTATAATACGAGAAATTTCATAGTCCCAATAAATAGGTTTTTTAAATAACTGCCTATGAACCTCTGAGATATACGCACATATCCAAGAAGCTCCGCATCTTTCAGTAGTAAGAAAACAATTGGATTTATCTAGAAAATCATCTATGACTTCATCACCTTTCCTTCTAATTGCTCCCACTCTAAGAAAGCTTTTCTAATATGAGCACCCCAATTTGGATTATGTTCAAAACAGAAATATAAGCACTTACTTAAACTCAATCCTTTTTTTCTTAGTTCTTTTATTGGATTAATACAAGAGAAAATCGTGACATCATCAGGTTCCGCATACTTTACCAACCCTTTCCACTGCATTTGATGTGTTTCTTCCCAGTCAAACGTCCATTCTGTATTTAGGATTTGATGTTCATGCATTGCAAATGATTTCTCGTAGGTATATCCTTTCCTTTTACATTCGGATTGAAATATGAGGTCTTCATTACGATAAATGAAATCATCCTCTATTTTTTCAATAATATCTTCTATAACTTTTGTTCTAATCAATTGAAATCCTGAAAAGGAACGCCTTCTATCGTGGTAATTCTCAGAAATAATATTTTTAATTAATTCTCCTGAAGCATATCTCATTTGTCCATTCCATTCTCGCCTTTCTGATTCAATTATTCCTACATTAATTCCTTTATGTATTTTCATTACTTGAAAAGCGTTTGGAGTAATTTTGGCATCAGAATGTAAATAAATAAACCATCTTGTTTTCACTTTCTTCATTAGGTCAGCTAAACACTTCCCTAATGTCTTGAATTTAGTTTGATTAATGATTTCCACGTCAGGATGATCCACATCCACGTGTATGTTAGGATTATTTACTCCAAGATAAAGCTTTCTAATAGGTAATTCCTTGAACCAGTTTCTTACATTGTCTTTAAAGAATTCATTAGTCCAATACACGGGACAAATAACATCATATTTCTCTCCTTGAAATCCTAATTCATTATATAAATTTACTAAATGATCTGCAACGTGATCATCTGTATATTTCTCTTGAACTAGATTATATGCATTCTCTCTAATTAATTCAAGATCTATTTTCTTTAAATCAAGCTCTTTAAATTTCTCAATAGAATCACATCCGATGTAATGTTTACCTCTTAGAAACCCTAAATCTGCTAAAACTTGTTCATGTTCTGCATCTTGAATACGAATTAGACAAATCGTTTTACAAGCCATTGCCTCAAACATTCTATGAGATAAATATTGCTTTTTCGCTATTGGAATCCAGAGAATATCACATGTAGGAAGTAATGAATGATACAAATCATCATCAATAGGAGTATCAAAATATTTAAATCCTAAAGCCTTAAATTTTATCTCTTCATCTCGAATTAGTTCTGTATCTGAGGAAGTTGCCAAATCACTTGCCTGTAATACCCAATTTAATTCTTCTCTAAATCCAATTCCTATAATTCCAAGATATTTCTTTTTTTCAGGTTTAAAAAAGTCTTTATTGATAGAAAGTGGTAAAACTTCATGATGTTTTACTTTATTCATGTAGCCTGGAGCAAATATATTCTTCCAATACTTAATAAACCCTTCTCTCCAGAAAAAGATTACGTCGGGATGATATACTGTTGGAGGTCTCTTGAATTCCCTTTGATGGTAAAATACGGTCATATTTACATCGTTATCCCAATGAAAATGACACTCATCAATGAGAATTAAATCTGGAGTAAATCTACAATACTTTAATACTTTAGTTAGAGAAAATCGTTTTTCTTTTGAAATATATTTATCAAAATTGTCATCTCTTAAATCTTCTGGACATGAATAATCTACTAAATATCCCTTATTTCTAAAAGTAGTAAACATCTTTTCAGAAAAATGATATCCTTTATGTCTCTTAGGCCCAATGATTAGAAGACTTCTTAGTTCAAAAGATTTAGGATCTTCCTTCCTATTAAATACTTCAAATTCGATTTTCCGTTGTTTCGTAAAATCTTTGGTCTCATGTATTTTTTTCATGTAATTATTAAAAAAATCTACCCACCTATATTGATCTTCGGGAGCTAACTTTGAACAATCAATTAACTCTTGTTTTCCTTTATTCTCTGAGTAATCAATATAATTTACTCGAATCTTCTTAGCTTTACGCATCTTCTTTTAGTCTCCAATGTCCTTCTCTCATTTCTAATAACTCTTTATTAGCAAATTTATCTCTTATTTCAAGAAATTCTATTTCGCTCATTCTTATAAAATCACAGAAATCTATTTCCATGATGGGATCTAATTTCCAATCATGTTCATTCACTTTTTTAATTGCTTCTTCTCTAGTCATTTTACCATGTCTCACGGCATCACTACATAACTCTGTTTGACTTGCAAATCCAAATTTAATGAATTTCAACCAATTGTTCATCAAATATCCTTTAGTGTCCACTTGTTCGTAGTCAAAACCTTCCATTCCATCTCTAACCCATTCTTGTTCAATTGTTTGAAAGCCATTTTTCATGGAATATTCTGCATTATAAAATCTAGACCAGGGTACATAGTAAGAAGTAAATATTACTGTTAAATCCTCAAATTCCTCTGGATCTGGAATCAATTGTTTAGCATCTGGACTTTCTTTATCTCTTCCACCTCCAAATACTAAGGAAGTATTCTCACCCCATATAACTAACTTAATCCCTAATTTCTGAGCTAATTCTAAAGGTTTTCTATAAAGAACCTCATCCCAATACTTATTAGGATGTCCATATTCAATGAAATCTTCTCTAGTTCTTTCTTTTATTTTCTTTCTACTTGGTGTAAATGTTAGAATATCAACATCAAATCTTTCTGATAAGTTTTGAAAATTCTTTCTTCCTGTCTCCGTCCAACTCACATTATCAATCATTATGCATAAAGGATGCATTGAGAATTGTTCCTTAAATAATCCTACTTGATATGTTGAGTCCTTGCCACCACTCACGGTAATTATGCAGTCATGAGAACCATCCCTTTTTCTAAACTTACTACATAATTCATCTAATTCTAACCATCTACCAGACCAATCCACTTTCTTTTTCTGTTCAAACATTTGACAAGGTAAGCATATACCTTCCTCATTGAATGTAATTCCTGGTCTTGTATCTGTCATCACGCACAACTTACATCTTTTCATTTTATCACCTTTTCTTTTTTATCATATATTACATTATCAAAGTATAAAAGATTTCTAGAAACTATTGTTCCTGCACCTATCTTATTCCAATATCCAATTTCGATTCCAGTGAAAGTAACTACATTACTTCCTAGAAAAACACCATCTTTTAATTTAGAAAATCCAGACACAGCACATAAAGGAGATATCGTGCAATAATCTCCTAATTGAACATCATGTCCTATACTACAATTGAAATTCACATGAACGTGATTTCCAATCTTACAATC
>JAEOSP010000245.1 GCA_016840305.1 Candidatus Hodarchaeota archaeon | reverse complement strand
GGAGTGACTTTCCTGCCAACATGGATTGGCTAACAACAGAACCAGAGGGTGACAAAGAGCTCGAACGTAAGAAATCCAGTGTGTTCTTCTTTATTTGGACGTTTTACGAGAAGCAGATACGAGATGCAATGCTCTCAGTGGTGGATGATGGGATACCTGTTCATGATGCAATTTACAGTAAGCAGAGGTTGCCATATGAGGTGTTTGAGGATGCTGTTTTAGCACAGACAGACTTTGAGGTTAAGATAGGTGAATAAGGTCTTAGAAGTGCTCAGATTGAGGGGGTTCCTAGTTCCTCTGTAAGCCAAACGATGTGGAATGAGGAAATAGACAATCAAATAAAAACCTGAAGGGTTTGATGCGAAGCATCTCCCGAAGGTTTGTTGAAGATTGGCTATGACGAAGCAGAAGTTAAGTTAATCATAGACGCTTGTGTCTTTATTTCGGACATTATTTTATTGCGTAATTACACTTAATGAACTATGGTGTTTACCTGTAATACTATTTTGTATTACGTAAATAATACAGGGATTTAAGTCATGAAGAAGTTATCGTTAATTTTACTAGCTCTAGCATTCTCGGCAGCTGCATCAGCCCACTCTGGTGGAACTAACTCGTCTGGCTGCCATAAAGACAATAGTCCTGGTGGTTTTTACCACTGTCATTAATTAAGGCATGGGTACTGTAATGGCAATAATTAAATGAACGTTCATTCGTCCTGAAGTGTAGAAATGTCCTCTCATTTAGGATGAAATTAACCGCAGTAATAATCTGTCATTCTGCGGTTTTTTATGGCGATACAGGCTGTTTTGATTGTGTTCATGAGCTAGTTAGTACATTCCCTATAAAAGAGGGATAAGCATTTTTAGCTTTTAGACCGAGAAAGGAAAATGATTATGAGAAAATTCTACTTTTGACTTCGATTATTTTTCGGGGGGATTACATGTAATAGTCTTAATGGTGATTAATATTAAATAATTTTGGTGAGAGAGATTGTTATTATTTTTATGCATAAAGTTGACATACGTATTACTAATGGCCTGTCATAAATTATTGGAATGTGAATTAGTAAGCTCTTAAAAAAAGAATTTGGAGTGGCGCGAGATGAAGAAAGATGGAAATAAAATTGATAATGCCGTCGATAGCGTTGTTGATGAGGTTTCAGGATCAAAATATGCTAAAGGTATCTTTAAATTGGTGGTTGCTTTAGTAGTAGCGATTATAGCTTTTATTTTTGTAGGTCAGGTTGTAAATGCAATCACAAATGATGGGGGCATGGGGATTCTTGCTGGAGCTGTAGCAGGAGTTATTGGTCTGTTTTTAGTTTTAAAGAAAAGCTAATTTTTATTATTTTAACCTTATGAGCAGATGAGGTAATCTACTCATTCTTCTGTTGTCCGATGCTTCACAAGGGCAATATTCTATTGCTCTTGATCACCATCTCAAAAGTTTAAAAAAAAAGGAAAATTATGAGTTTCAAATTATTATCAGCTTTATTTATTTCTGCTTCTCTTGTTGGGTGCTCTTCAGTTCCGATGCAAAGTGAAGAGGCAACAGCAAAAGCTAAGTTAGTTTCTCCTCCATCAGAAGGGACTGCTGGTGTATATATTTACCGCTCAGGAAGTTTCGGTGGAGCTCTAAAAAAAGATATATGGCTTGATGCTAAATGTGTTGGTGAGAGCGCCCCGAATGTATTCTTTTATGAGGAGGTTGAAGGAAATAAAGAACATAAAATTTCTACTGAATCAGAATTCTCACCTAATGATTTGATAGTTTATATGGAAGCTGGAAAGAACTATTTTATTCAACAGTTTATGAAAATGGGATTGCTTGTAGGTGGTGCAGGGCTTGAACAAGTCGGTGAAGAAAAGGGTAAAGTGGAAATTCAAGAATTGAGTCTTGCTGTAAAGGGAAATTGTAGCAAATAGTTTCACACTCTATTCTTTGAATCATTCCGTTGGCAGAAGCTGTACAAGGGTAGTGCTCTACTGCTCTTGTCACCTATAAAACCTTCAAAGCAAAAGGAAATCATTTATCCCTCTAATTAAAAACGTACGCAAGCATACACTTAAAGCTCACGTGTAGAACTTATTTTCTTTAGTGTCGATGCAGT
>JAEOSP010000244.1 GCA_016840305.1 Candidatus Hodarchaeota archaeon | reverse complement strand
ATTGAAATCATTTGAAATATTCGAGGTTGCTCCTCCAATCAAAACCGTTGCAGTAATATTTCCATTATTTATCGCTGCTGCACGTGCAGCTCCAGCACCCATACTATGACCAATTATACCCAAGACAGAGGAATCTGCATAAGGAAGTGAGGATAGATAAGCTATCCCAGCTGTAATTCCAAGGGAAGAATCAGCATCTGAGACAGAATCAGAATTTCCATGACCAGCTAAATCTAAAGAGAGAGTAATAAAACCACGACGAGATATTTCAAGGGCAATTCCACTCATGGTGAATTTTGAATTAGAAACACCGTGTGCGCATATAACAATAGGTAATTTATTGTCCTCAGAAGCATTAATTGGCCGATATAAATACCCAGTTAATCGAGAATTTCTGTATGGAATACTAACGGTCGAAACATTCAATGAACCATAATTACTATTCAACAATATGACAGAAATAATGCTAATGTTAAATAGAATTAGAAAGATGACCAATATCAGATAGAATTGTTTTTTCGCTTGTTTTTTACTTGTTTCAACCATAGGTTCCACTTCAGGATTGTTAAACACGAGATTAATAAGTTAAAGAAATGCTAAGTATAAGCTTTTTTGAGTTTTTTTTCACTATTAAGCGGTGTGAAGGAACTTTACCAATAAAGGGAAATTGATAGGAAAAAAACTTAAAAAAGCCTTAATTAAAAGCAAATTCACAACTAAAATAATTGTAAAAATTGTTGTATGTTCAAAAAACATATGGAGACATATCGATATGGCAAAACAGAGATTCCAAGAAGGGGATTTATGGGTAGATATAGATCTTGACTTATGTACAGGTGCTGGGGAATGTGTAGATGTTTGTCCAGAAGACGTGTACGAAGTTGTTAATGGAAAGGTAAACGCCAACAATATTGGTGCATGTATCGAATGTGCCGCTTGTGATGGTGTTTGCCCAAACGATGCTATTCTTGATCAAAATAGCTGGTAATTTAACCCAATTTAATAAACCTGGGGAAGATAATACTTCCCTTTTTCTATTTTTCTCCGAAAATATAGATAGATAATTAGAAAAAACATTTTTTTAACCCCGTTCCCCCAGTGTTGATTTTTGTCCGACAAAAATGATAATACTGCATTTATTAACAAGAAGGAATTTGTAATTATTTCATAATACTTGGCACCAATAGTATCCTTTATAAGAGAGTGCTGTTCACTTATTTGTATGAATGACCAAATTATACAAAAAGCAGACATTTCTTTTGCCTGTCCTGATTGTGAATTTGGGGAGATGCATGAAGTGGAGTGGGGCACTCTTCTATATCACTTCGTATGTGACTCCTGTCATTCCTCAATTGTTTATTCTAAAAAAACTTACTCCTACATGCATAGAAAAACCTTTACACTACCACCAATAGCACAAACTGCAGATCAAGCAGCTCTTGATAATGGTTCAGATCATTCTTACCCAACAAATTAATGGTCGCGCTTAAAGTTCATTCTTCATTACTAGTTCTTTTTTACTCATAAATACTAGGAGAATTTCTAATACACTAGCAAGAAAGACTATCATTAATACTCTGTTCCAGATTTCATTTATTATAATCAACGGTAGGATAATTTTCAATATACTAGGCAGATACACCAGTGTCAATCCTACAACTACAAATCTGGTTAACTCAGGCATTACTTTACTTTCAGACTTTCTCCTAATGATAAGTATCCAATCAGTTTCTGAGCCACGAAAATATTTCCATATATATACAATGGTAATAACTATTCCTATTACCAATAAAATCAGAACAAAGACCGATTGTATGGTTAATGGGAGTTTGTTCTCCATTAACATGAAAATTATGTTTAATGACCCTAGCAGATTGGTTATCGCATGAATCAACATTGGAAAAATGATGTTTCTCGTCAAAATATAGCTCATCCCTAACATAATACCAAGAAAAAAAACTCCTGTTGTATGATTGATTCCTCCAATAATATTACCGTGGATAATATCCGCATCTAAATGAGCCATGGCAAACACGAAACTTGATGCGATTACAGCGAGAAAAGGACTCATCTGGTTATCTTCTAGTAATGGAATCAGCAACCTTCGACATAGTATCTCTTCATATAATGCAGCTCCAATAGTCGTCGCAACTAAAAACAGTAAAATACTGGTGGGATTGTTTAAATGTTCCACTGAAATGGTTATATCTGAATATCCTGTTTGTGGTTCCAAGTTTAATGCGGTAAATATACTAGTAAAAAACAAACCGCTCAAAAAAGTAGTGCTTAAGGTTAGGAAGAATAATACAAGCGCAATTCTAGCACTAGATGCACTAATAGGATGGGTTTCGACGTTTTTCACCTTGAAAAAAGGAATGAGTACAAAAAAAACGATTAATGCTCCCATTATTTGAGTGATAAGAAGAACTAGAATATTTTGGGTAACAATGTCAAAGAAAAGTAAATTATCAGAGAGTGATAATACGAATACTAGCACTGCTTCTAGAAAGGCCACAAGAATCATAGCTATACCCATGCTCAAAGCTGGCACTAAAAGATTTGAAATCTTTCCATTTATCCTTTTATTACTTTTTATTTCGTTTCTCATCATTTTTTATCACCTTCTTCTTGAAACATTAACAGGATTTATTGGAAACAGTGATGAATACGCTTTATCTAGATCATTATCCAGAAAAGCGATAATTGATTGTTTAAAGTGAATCAAAATTTGTTGGCCCAATAAGTGATATGTGACATTACCTAACCACTCGTAATCTTCTCTAGCAATGGTGAGGGATATTTCTTGTGACTTATAGTCGATTATAATCGAGGTTAAACCTTTTTTTTGGTATACTCGAAGCCACAATTCCCACAGGTACTTTATTCCCATACCAAAATCCGTGTGACCTAGTAATACCCTCGGATACAGAACTACCTCTTCATCCTTAATATCCCAGCCTATTAATTCACTTTTTTCTACAAGAAATTGAGCATACTTTTCCATCTTGCTGTTATAATCTTCCATTGAGGAACAATACTCACTAATTTCCTGAAAACTAGCGAAAAATGGTCTTCTTGAGTAACCATCTTGCAGATCATTAATGTGCAACGCCTGTTGTGATAGAATCGTAGATGAATATGATTCCAATGTATCCTGAAAGAACGAATAGAACCAGAGTGGTTTTTTATTGTTTCTTACTCCTTGCACGTGTAATCTCAACATTATAGATTCTAAGACGATTAGGGCGAGTAGGATTCCTATATAAATTATGATTTCTACCGAATCTTCACTAAATTGAACAGTACTGCTAAAAGCAATGACCGTAACCAGAATTAGTAAACCCATTGTTGGAAAGACTTGATAGAAGAAATTTCGGCTTTTTGTCCTTAATACAATGATTAACATTATACCCACAAATGGTATATTGATGAACCAATTCACAGTTGTCACTGCAAATAGCAGTGAGTAAATAAGATTTCTAAAGGGAGTTTCCTGAAAATCTAGTACAAGAAAATAACCAATCGTCAAGAAAAATGTTACAAAAAACCAGAATGTCATTAATATGTACTTCTGCTTACGGATCTTGTCCGTTACCGCTTTCATTCGTGAAGCTGTCTTTTCGTTTTCTAACTGTTTGAAATTACTGTTTCCTACCATTTTATTCACTTTTTTATTATTATTTCTCATCTATAGTCTCTTTTAAATCGATAATTCCTAAATTTTCCAATTTCCTAACAAAAGAAAGCAATGATTTAACTTCAAAATAATTTGCTAGTTTTGCTCTTCTACATACCTTCAAGAATGGCTCAAATTCCATAGTTGGATGGGGTAAGTATTTCATAAACTGTCCTTCAGCAGTTGAGAGTTTAAATTCCTGTTTTACATATCTTCTAGCTTTGGTTCGTTTTTTCACAGTTATCCCTCTCACCAGACCTTTTCTGTCAATATCATAAGTTACTCCTGACACGAGATTTGGCCTTTCACGGATTAACGGGTCGGGTAAAGTTGTTTCATCCATTTTTTTCGCTAGAGAATGAGCAATATTATGCAGATCCAATGTAATTGTTATCTGATTCGATTTTGGGTAAAAATAGGTGGGTTTTCCTGGTCTATTCGAAAACTCTTTCTTTTCGATGAAATCGTGATCGTAAAAGAAATCTAAATACTTTTTCGATGTGCTTATGTGTATATCAAGCAATTTCGAAATATCTGCAGCGCAATATTCTTGTTTTTCAAGTG
Source organism: Candidatus Hodarchaeota archaeon (assembly GCA_016840305.1). The sequence continues at coordinate 1,568 of JAEOSP010000244.1, read as the reverse complement.
ACAAAAGAGCTAGTATTCTTAATGCGTTCTCATTTGAGAACATATCTTGAAATTCTTGATAATTAGGCTTCCAGGTAATCAAATCATCATCTACAATCATTTATTTGAAGTTTTGATATTACTTGTCTTCAAATAGACTAATATCAATTATCCTTTATAAGGTATCACTTTGTGGAAAAAGTAATTAAAAAGATGCTAAAGGTAAAAAAAAATATATAAGAAATTTAAAAGGAAAAAAAGGTTGAGAAAAAGCGGTAAACTTCTATATACTCATGCTTTTCTCTGTTTTCTTAGCATATAGGTCATAGATGAAGCTTTTTTCCGAGAAGCTTTATCATACACCTTTTCATCCAAAGCTTCTCTCAAAATTACCTTATTACTCGCCATCAATTCCTCTAACTCGTCGGAAGCACCTTCAAGGTTTGAACGGCTGCTTAAGACTGATTGTTGCTTCATTATCAAGCTTTTTGCCTCCTCAAAGTCTCCACGATCTGCTAACTGAATTGCTTCCTCCCTTATGAGAGCTGTCTCTAAAATCGCTACGTTGTCAAGTACCTCTTGATTTTCTGAGGCAAGAAGTTCTTCATTGTTGGTGTAAGTAATCTCAAACGAGTATTTTTGTCGAATTCTTTCAATATCAGATTGGGTGGGAATCCATTCTAGCTCAAAAGAAACCAGTTCTTTCTTCAAATCAAGTATATCAGAGGGGATTAATAAATCTAGAATTAATAATCTATCGTTTCCGCTTCTCAGATCACCTAATTTGAGTGATTTGTATCGTTGTTCATCTAAGGATACTCCTAGAATTCGTTTTAACATTACGTTGTCAGCTAATCCTAGCTTGACCTGGATGCTAGATGCTATTGTCTCAAGAAGGCCTTTAAACTCTTTCTCGATAAATTTCGGAATATCATCCGCTGATTCAATATAATAAAATTCTCCAGATGAGGCATCAGAAATACCAACAAGCATATCCTCATCAAAATCGTCTCCAATACCAAATGTACTTATAACCACACCTTCATTATCGTTAGCATTCTTCGCTGATAAAGCAATTTTACTCTTAGACGTAATTCCTTTATTTGCTAAACCATCAGAAAGTAAGAACTCGACATTTCGATATTCTACATCTTTATGTCTGATTATCTGCTTCACTCCTTCCATCATTCCACCATGAAGGTCAGTCATATTTCTAGCTGTTATATTCCTTATTTTATTAAGGACTGTTGCTTTTTCTGAAATTCTATTTGCTGGTATTAGGGTATCGATCTTATCATCATAAATTACTAACGAGAATATATCAGTCTTGGTCAGATTTTCGACAATATATTCAACCGCTTTCTTTGCTTTCTCAATTTTTGATCCACCCATCGATCCTGATCTATCTAATACTACACCTAAGTTAAGAGGGACTCTTTCGTTTGTTGTAATTACTTCCTCTATAGCTTCAAGCTTCAATTGAACGTATAAATGAGTCTCACCCTTTATGAGAGCGTCTTTACTTGAGGGGGTTATATTAATTCTAATTCCTTTATTTTCATTCATTTTATTTCAAATTCTCCTAATGT
>JAEOSP010000243.1 GCA_016840305.1 Candidatus Hodarchaeota archaeon | reverse complement strand
GGAATTATCATGTAGAAAAGAAAAACTTGAAGAAAAGAATGTATTAAGATTAGAAATGTAAATCCAATTATTCCTCTTGAAATTATCCTCCTTAGGAGACGAATCTGATCAGAAAAACCGATATCCTTCCTAATCCCACGAATAACGAGTAAGCTCCAACCCTTGTTAAACAGGTAAAAAATTAAAATAGAAATTAGTAAGAATCCAATAGCGAATAAGAACATAAATGTAATAGATGAAAAGAATTCTCCAGAAATAGCTTCTACTCTTGTTTGTATGAATATAAAAGCTATTATCAGGATACTTATGGAGAAAATGGCCATTAATAGAAAGAGTACCATTCCTACAATACCCCAAAAGAGACTCTGAATGCAGCTTATTACTATTGATTCGGATTTTTCGTTATGGCTCAGATAATCGGAGATAGGAATAATTGCAGCAACTCCGACAATCACAAGTAACGGGTTGAAAGAAAAGAACGAGTTAAAATAATTAAACTCATACGCGGGAATGAGAGCTGGTAAGAATAGTCGAATAAGAAAATCATAGGGAATCAAACCCTGCATAATCATCCTCTCGTCAAAAATATAGTTAAGTGTGATGAGAGCCATTAAAATTAGAAAAGCTGTTTGAATTTGAAGAGCGTTTCTTCTGATATAACTATTCATACTGATAGATTCGATCTCATTCTCTCCAATAGCTTGAAACAATTCAGAACTCAATCCTACTCCTTTTGTAAACTGCATTCTTGGATCTAATAACGGATCTGTTGATCCATAGTTAGGATCCTTTGAGCTGTAAGGAGATCTATAACTTCCTCTTAATCGAAGAGGAACAGCTTCAAAATGATCTTTTGTCATTGGTCGGCCTGATATCGTAGCTACAATATTCTTTCGGCTAGATCGATAAGATGGAATAATTGTACTGAATATTGTTATTAGGAATGATAGAGCTAACCAGGTGCCAATAGTCATGACAGGAAAATTGATAGTAATTGGTATAGAGTAGGAAATATACTCAGCTAATAATACAGAACCTAGGAGACCATCAATTAGGCCGACAAATAAGGCTGAGATACCAAGAGCAACCGATTCTGTTAGAAAGATACCGAAAACTCCGTGGCGAGTTAAACCAAGGCTTCGCATGATACCGATTTCTCGTTCCATTCGCAGCGTTGACACAAGAATGCATATAAATTGAGCTATGGCGGCCAAAATAAACGATTCTACAAATAATAGCTGGAAAAGAGCTGATTGGAATAGTAAACTGCGTTCCATCATTTCAGTAAAATATGTAATCGGAATTACATCTCTAAATAAATCTCTGCTCTCTAAACTGTTTTCTACACTACGAACATTACCTTCAACATCACAGATAAACCATCTTGCCCTAGTGGTTTGATAGAGCTCTTGAAATCGAGTGGTTGAAATATAAAGATACTCTCCTCCTCCTAAAAATAAATTCCCTTTTATCACACAAGTCAACGTTACATTAACAGTAGAATTGTCAGCAATTTTCATCGATACATTAGAACCGAGTGGGATACTTAATTTTTGGTACAAGAGGTGAGAGATCAAACCATTTGTAGTGTTGGGATTGAGGGGGTTAAGATATCTATCCGATGGTATACCTGAGTCAATTGAATCAACAACAGGATCTGCAAAATCAGAATATTTCGTGGGATCGACTCCATAAACGTATCCATCTATCCCCGAGATTTCTGTACGGGATTCCTGAATGAATGATGATCTAGTAATTCGGTAGTTGAGTTCAAGTATCTCGGTGTAGTTAAGAGAAAGAGGGTTAAGGTCAGAAGTTTCAGCAACTAAATCGATATTTCCCCATTGACTTTGGAAATAACCAGGTGCTCCCGTAATAACAGCTGCACTTACCAGTCCTACTACAATAATGAAGGTTAACGCCAAGCCCGAAGTTAATATTGTAAACAATGATTTTTGGAACTCTCTCGCAATATTCCTAGTCGAAATTGTACGAGTAACAATATTAAATCCAATTAACATCTTCATGGCAATTTTGGGGAGAAAAACAAGAATACCAATTTCTAGGAATAAAGTACCGATAAAGATCATTAGAACAGTAAGGAAATGAAAAGATAGAATCTCAAAATCAAGAAAACGAGAAGGACCAACAAAAAACTGTAAGAAAAATCCTACAATAGCTAATAAAAACCCTGTAGTAATTGTGTACTTCCATGATTTTGAAAATTTACCTTTTGTGGTTCCTCCCCCCATTTTTGAATGAATATTTTGTACAACAGGGATCGAAATAGCAATGAAAATGGGATAAAGACCCGAAATTAAAGCAACTAGTATACCTGACAAGAAGGTCGCTGTGAGGGAAGAAAAGTGAAGAGAAAGGCCCTGAAATTGAATACTGGCGTAGAATGTATCCATAATTCCAACTAGTACATTGGAAAAGCCAATTCCAACAACCAGGCCAATTGTAGAACCTATTATCGAATATATGAGAATTTCTGCTGCAACAGATTCTATTAATTGATAAGAGCCAGTACCCACAGCACGGAGAATCCCAAATTCCTTGGATCTATCCCGTATTGAAATTGCTAAAACATTGGTGATGAAAAGGAACTCAACAACAAAACTTGCAAGAATGACTAGATTCATTGCTGTTTGATAAGCACGAATACCAGAAGCTTCTATCCCAGAAATATCTTTCTCCGTGAAAACAAAATAGGATACACCAACAACATCCTTAATCTTTTCACTTGTCTTTTGGATATTCATTAAATTTGTAACTTCAACATCGATCTCACTCGATAACATTTCACTCTTACGATTATCTGGAATAATATCATATAAAGTATCAATATCGACAAGAATGAATGAATAGCCGAGTTTGTTTCCAAAAAACGGTTCATTGCGCATTACACCTCCAACAGTTACATCCATTGACTCAAAATCATCTCCTAGTTCCCCCAAATTAATATTTTGATCAATTTGAACATCAGTTTGGTCATATAACCGTTCGGATATAATAATAGTATTGCTGTTGATGATACGCCTACCTGCTGTGATGTTAATATGAGAGAAATCTGGATGAGTCGATGCCTCAATACCATAAACTAGAATATTAGAACTCGAGATTCGTTCTCCTAAAAACTGATCTACACCAGCATAGTAAACTGGACTAGATTTTGCAACCCCTGAGACCTGTTTAATTGTACTAGTAACAGTTCGAAGATCCTCAATATCATGCCATGTTGAGGGGTGAACAGTAATATCAGTAAAATTCTGATTTCTGTTATCCAAGATGAAATCGTCGTATAGAGTATCGATTGATATAACTATTCCTGTTTCTAGAGCAATGGTTAATACAATACCCAAAATTAGTAATATACTCCGGTACCTTGATCGACTAACATTTCGTCTTGCTAAATTGAAAGATAGAATAATTCCATTTCTTCTTCTTTGAAAGAATCGTTTATAAGAAAATTCTTGAAGTTGGATCGATCTCTGATGAATTTTGTTCCTGCTTTTGTTAATTAGGGCCCTAATTTCTGGTTGAATTTCCCGTTTCTTAATTTTCTCTCGTATATCTTTCCCTTGTTGGAGACCTGTTTCTATAAGGGACGCGTCATATTGTTTAGTATCTGATTGGTCCGTCAAAATTTAGAAACCTCATCTCAAGTTGTATATCTTACTAAGCATTTCTCTATTAAAAGTATAGTGACAAATGCACTTTATCGCATCAATTGAATGAGAACTCCAGAAGATATTGCATAAGATAACTTGAAAGGATATCTCAATTAGTCTATTACAATATAATCCAATTCCTTAGCGAGAATTATTAATAAATGAGTCATTAACTAATTTTAATTTCTATTCAACCCATAATCATCCTTATATAAGGCAAAAATGCTGAAAAGGATGGTGAAGTTTGTTGAATGAACAAAAAAGTACAGGCCCCTCAAATATTGAGAAAATAAGAATTTCTCCTAAGAGAAGTATTTATGTAAAATTATGGCCACCATCAATTCATCCTCAATGGGGAAAAACAAGAGCGTCCATTGAAATCCAAGAAGCAAGAATAAATGAAGAGAAGCAGGTTACGTATGGAAAAGCATTGAGACTTCCATGTGATGGATCTACTACCCTTCTTGCTAGCTATCTTTCATCATTCATTCTTGAAGGGCGGAAACAAAATTCTGAATTCATGTCTGAGAATTCTTCATCCTCAATAGAGGAAAATATGACATTTAACAATGGTAACAAAGGTTTATCAATAACAGAATTATCTAATCTTTTGTTATCACAGTTTAAAGGTCAAAAACTATCAAAAACTAGAATTATGCAATCACTTCGGACAAAAAGAACCGAAATTGATAACGATTTCCTTATAGAGACTTTAGAAAAGCTTGTTGAAGAGAATAAGATCAGTACGGAATCAGCGGTCCATACCAGCTCTGGTACAACTTACACACTTTGGAGTTTCAACTAGGGCCAAAAGCATTAAACTAGTGATTTTCGCAAGACAAATAATCTTCCTATCTTCTTTCTTCTTGAGAGGATTTTAGAGGTCTTGCATTGGAAGAAACCGCAAACGTCAAATCTATCCTGATTGAAGTATTTGAACAGAATTCTCAAGTACTTATGATATCATTAAGCACTCCAGAGGGTTTACCAATAATACTTCTCGAGCGAGATGTGAATTCTGGTGCGATAGAAGAAATTAAGGATGATGGTATTACAAACCGTTACTCTGCGCTTGCAGGAGCCAGTACATCACTTGGTGATAGGACATTATCTACTTTAAGCCAAGAATCAGTCCGCTTAATCCATATTCAGGGTGAATCGCGAGACATTGCAATTTCTATATCTGAAAAGGTAATTATTCTAGTAATCACAGAACCTAGTGGAAGTGCAAATTTGCTTGCAGACAAATTAACTAATGTACTTAAAACAAGCATTTGAAAAACAGGTGGATATTCTGAATTCCTCACATTGGTTTGAAATCCTGGAAAAAGCAATTCATCAATTTTTGAATGAATCCACTGACCAAGGAATCAATTCTGTATATCTATTTAACACGGAGGAGGGTCAGTCATCGGTTTTAGTAAACAAAAGATCGATTGATGATAAACAATTCAAAGCTTTTGACCAATCTTGGGCATTTTTGAATCAAATCTTGACAAATGAGCTACGGATAAATCAATGGAAAACATTGACAATAACAGGTCGTTCACAGGCGATTACGGTTAAATCATTAGCACCAAGTCCAAATTCGATTCTTCTTTCTTTCATCCATGATATATCGATCGATATAAATGAAACTATGCAAAATATAATGAAATACGTAGTAGAAATCGAGTATAAACAAAATTATAATATCATGGGCCTTGTTGCATCAGAAGGTTATCCTATCTGGTTGATTTCGGAAGAACAATCTGTTGATGACTTTCTTTTCGCTATATCGATTACTTCGCTATTATCCTTGGTTGAACGAATGGATATGGAAGTATCTGCGAATGCCTCAAATTGTATACTTCATGGGAATAATGGCTTAATACTCAATGTTTTTTACAATCCGAGCAAAGATCTGGCTTTAGCAGTTACACAGCGAAATGAAACTACAACTACGAGCATTGAAGAGGAGCTTATGACGTTATACAATAGTATTACTGATCCAAATCTATTCAATGCATTTGTGTCAGATAGAGCGGATCCTGAGCGTGAAAAAATCTTAACAGAGATTCGTCAGGAATTTATAGGGGAGATCACGGAGGAAGAAATGCTAACATTAAATATTTTCGATGCAGAGACCATAGATTCATTAGTAAATGAAATTCTAGCTGTTTCCCGTAATTTTGGAGCTAATGAGATATCTGTAGGATATCTTCGAAAGCGGATGAAGCTACCTTCAGAGGTTTTGCACATTGCTCTGGAATATCTAATTTCAACTGGTGCAATTAATGGAAGAATAGGAAGAGAAAAACTTACTGGGAAGGAGATATTAGTACTACAATCGGATAGTACAACCTCCGATGATGAAAAGCTGATTATTAAGAATGTGCAAGGTCAAATAAGCGATTTATTTCTACCGATTGAGGATTTTCTCAAGAAAATTCCTATTCATGTTACTTCTTCTGACAAACCAGAGATTATATCAGAAGCATTGTCTGAATTTCAGGTATTGCAATCACTTTCCGATACAGATTCACTATTCCTCTTATCTACAGATTTAAGGATTTTGAGTGGTCAATTAGAAAAATCAGTAAAGACTATATCTATATTACAAAACCAAGTAACTGAAAGCCAAGAAAATGATGAATACTTGCAAGATTTAAAAGTCAGACTTGATCAACAAATCGAGAAATTCACGAATCTTCGATCATCAATTACTGCAGCTGCAAACAAATTATATACCGATATTCTTAACGCATACAGGATATTACTTAAGATAATCCCCCTCCCTAGTACTATAAAGTATAATTCAGTAATTAAGAAGTCATCACTATTGTTCAAGTGTGGTGTGATTGGTTGTGAAAAATTTTTATATTACTATGATGATGATATAAATAGATGGAATCAACTTATCTATTTTGGGAAAGCTTTGGAGTTAACTGATTCTTTTCCAGGCGGTTGGGAGATAAATAATTCTGAAATCGAACAAATATTTAAAAAATTACGTTCAATTGCTAGATCAGAGGAAGAGGGTGATTCACTTGATTCTTACACATTTCTAAACGATCTTGATCGTCTATTAGTTTCTAATACTCAACGCGATTTTATCATCAATGATTTGCGTAAAAAAGTTTACAATCAGTCTAACGATCAGATTGACTATTATTCATACTTTAAACAATGTCCTAAGTGCCAGAAATGGTATTGTTTGAAACATATACAATCTAATGACAAATGTGTTTATTGTTAGTCACTTGCTGGAATATAATATAATGAAACTATTAGCTGGAATTGATATCGGTTCTTTAACAGGAAAAATAGTCGTGTTCAAATTTCAGGGGGATAAAATCATTGATCGATTCTCTTCGCTAAAAAATGTGGGATATGCACCTGGTAATGTTGCTAAGAGCTTATTGATTGATGCAAAAAAGTACTTTAAAACTGACTCACTGGATTTCATCATTGCTACAGGTTATGGACGGAAATTAGTAACAGAATCGCATAAATCAGTGACAGAAATCACTTGTCATGCTATTGGAGCTCATCATTCTAATCCAACAATTCAAACAATCATTGATGTTGGAGGACAGGATTCAAAAGTTATTAGAATTAATAATCAAGGTCAAGTCCAAGATTTTGAAATGAATGATAAATGCTCTGCAGGGTCAGGAAGATTTCTGGAAGTTATGGCCAACGCCTTAGAAGTATCAATCGAAGAATTTGGGGAATTTGGACTGAAATCTTCATCTCCAAGTAAGATATCAAGTACATGTACTGTATTTGCCGAATCAGAAGTAATTTCTCGATTAAATCAGGGTGCAAATCGTAATGATATCATAGGAGGTATTCACAAAGCTATTGTAAATAAAATTGTAGCCTTAAGTGCACGAGTAGGTATCGAACCTAATGTTGCTTTAACTGGAGGGGTAGCATTGAATCCAGCAGTCAAAGTTCTATTAGAAAAATCTCTTGGACTTGAAATAATTATTCCTGATAATCCTCAACTAAATGGAGCAATTGGAGCAGCACTGTTAGCTCAAAAATATGTGTAAGGAAAGGGTCATATATGACAAATGCTAATTTCTACAAAGGTCTTACGCTACAGGATGCAAATGATACACTATCAAAGATCAGACCTTATGTAATGAGGACTCCAATGATCCGAGGGTACGCATTAGAAGCTCTAATAGATAAAGAAGTCTATTATAAGCTAGAATATCTTCAACCAACAAGATCATTCAAAGTAAGAGGGGCTTGTTCAAAATTACTATCACTAGAACATTGTGAGGAAGGAGTTGTAACAGCTAGTGGGGGTAATCACGGATTAGCTGTTTCTTATATAAGTAATGAACTAAAAATCCCAGCAATCGTCTATCTTCCCACAAATACAACAGAGGAAATAATAGAATCAATTAAATTTTGGGGAGGGAATCCCGTACTACATGGTTCATCTTGGGATGAAGCTGATAAGCAAGCACAGCAATACGCAGAGGAAATAGGACTGCCCTATGTCCACGCATTTGATGATACAGCAGTTGTTAGGGGACAAGGAACAATAGCGGTCGAAATGTTGAATGATAGATCTGATATAGATGCAATTTTTGTTTCAGTTGGAGGCGGTGGATTAATAAGTGGAATAGGGATGATAGCTCGTCAAATGAAGCCTGAGGTTCATATTTATGGAGTAGAAACTGTAGGAGCAGACGCAGTCACTCAAAGTTACCGTGCAGGTGAAATCGTTAGAATTCCTGCAATTACTAGCATCGCAAAAACGCTTGGAGCACAGGAAACAACTGAAACAACCCTATTAAGAATAAAGGCAAATGTAAATGATATGCAAACTGTGACAGACAAAGAAACTTTGAAAGCAATGAAGTTCTTACTCGAAGAAGAGAAGATTCTAGTGGAACCAGCTACTGCGTGTATAATCGCCGCAATTCTCAATAAAAAATTTGATATTTCATCATTTAAACGAATATGTCTAGTCCTATGTGGTGCAAATGTATCCCTTCGCGAACTACAACAGTGGAACGTCATACAATAAAAGAAAGGAATAACCAAACATGGAAGTTTTAGAATTATTAAAAAGTAGAAGAAGCATTAGAAAATACAAATCTACACCTGTTGAAGAAGAAAAGATCCAAAAGTGTTTGGAAGCAGCTCAATGGGCTCCATCAGCCTCGAACAAACAGCCATGGGAATTTATGATTGTGAAAGATAATAGAACAAGACAGAAACTAGCAAAAATTCATCCATATGCAAAATTTGTCGCAGAAAGTCCTGTAGTATTTATCCCCCTAACCAATCCTTCAATTCACGCTAAATATCATCAATCAGATACAGCCCTGGCAACAATGCAATTTATGATTATGGCCCATGCTCAAGGATTAGGTACCTGCTGGGCAGGAGTCATTAAAGCATCTTTTGAGAAGAAGATCAAAAGTCTACTCGGTATTCCTGACAATCTAGATGTTTTAGCACTTGTATCCGTAGGTTACCCAGATCAAGAGCGGGAGTCAAAACGTAAACCCTTAGAATCATTATTACACAAAGAAAAATATTAATTTTCATTCTATCTTGCGTATTTCTTGAATTAAGGTAGATACTTCCTGAGATTTTCGATTAAGCAGGTCTGTTATCTTTTCCCTCTCTTCTGCGGGTATTTCTCTTTTTTCAATGAAATGAATGGCACTAACCATTACTTGGAGAATATTTCCTAAGTCATGACTATACTTGTCTTTCAATTGATAGTTATACAAATTCATTCTTGAATTCTCTAGGTGGATTAGGAGTACAACAGTCAATACTAAGATAGCGATTGAAAAGGAATTATTTATACCCACCAATACTTCATTTTCCAATTCTACAGAAGAAACACCTAGATTTACCCCTTGAAGTGTAATAAAAATGTAAACAATTAGTTGAATAATAACAGTTCCGATTATAGCATAGAACCACTTAACAGATTGACCAACTTTGGTCCTAAAATTTATACTTTCCATAACACCAATGGTATAAAGCCCTCCGACTAAAATAAAACTGAAAAATATACAAAAATTAACTGCAATTTCAATCCCAAACAGGAAATAACTTATCAAAGGCAATATTAATAATAGGAGTGTAAAGAGAAAGATGAGTCTTACTGAAATAGGTCGAAAATACACTATTATACTAATTGCAATTAAAAACGATCCTAACAATGTGCAAACTGCGAAAAGAAAGTCAAGAATATTAGCTACAGCTAAATCATTTACATTTTGAGCAAGAATTTGTAAGATACTTGCTAGAGTCCATATACTCCAACCTGCCACCTGTCCTTGAAACCTTTTCTTTTTTCTGGAAATTAAAAAATCTAAACCGATCCCTAGACCAATTAATCGAATAAAAGTGAGAGCCAATTGAGTAAAAAAGAGAACATAATTCATTGTGAAGCTCAAAAATAGGTAGTTATTCAACTATATTAATCTAATGATTTCCTTATTTCTCATAACCTGTCAATTAATAAAAACTCCTTTCAATACAAAAACTCGAAGAAACGGATTGATTAAAAGAGTGGGAAGTGAAAACTTCTGATGAACCCCTAGTGCTCGCAAGGTATATAACTGATGACTGCCGTCGTGTGATGAGTGATTCGTTCGAGAAAGGGGTTCACTTATCTTCTAACACTCAGGACTATATGGAAACACACTTAGCTTTAAGTAAAACAAAGTTTACTTATCTACTTCTGATGGTGCACTGTTTTTTATTAAAATAGTTATATTAACTTTTCAGAGTAGGTATGTACAACAAGAATTATGTGAATTAACATAGAACTAGTGATTGAAATGACCGAAGCAATAATTAAAACAAAATATGGGGAAATAAAGATTGAATTTTTCGATGAAGTGGTAAATACTGTCAAGAATTTTGTATCATTAGCAGAAAAAGGATTTTATGATGGTTTGACTTTCCATAGAAACATACCAAACTTCGTTTCCCAGGGTGGTTGTCCTCAGGGGACAGGTACGGGTGGTCCAGGTTACAAAATTCCCTGTGAAACAGAAAAAAATCGTGGAAAGCATAAGCATGTGAAAGGTTCAGTTAGTATGGCTCATGCAGGAAAAAATTCTGGCGGTTCTCAATTTTTCCTCGTTAGAGCTCCTCAACTTCATCTAGATGGGAAACATACCATTTTTGGGGAAGTAGTTTCAGGAGTGGAGATAATTGATCAGTTACAAAACGGCGACCTTATGGAAAAAGTAACCATTCAAAATAAGAGTGCGACCATCGAAAATCACACCCTGGTTAAAATGTAGTTTGATTAAGAGGTTAATAAAAAAAATGATTATTTTTTAACTTCACGAGCTATTTCCTATTAGTTCTTGTCTTCTATTTCGTCGAATAAGTACCTTAGTAACTAATTCCTCACAACCTTTTGCTATTCGCAATTTGCCATCTTGATCCCTATATAAGAGATTGATATCTATCAAATTTTTACAATGATATTGAATGCTTTTACGATTCATCTTAGTATAAATTGCTATCTCTTTTTGAGTCAAATATTCAAATTCTTTTAATACTTGTATAACCGCATAAGCGATTTGAGAAAGTAATCTCAAATAAGCCTTAACATATATCGGATTAGGAGTTTTTCCGTGCTTTGTGAGATGAAAAATTACATACTGTCCAAATTTCTCACGTCTTATCATTCTACCGCGTTCTAAAATCTGTAAGTGCCATATTAATTGTGCTGTTCCTACTTTAACGGGGATTGTTCTTTTCAACTCCCGAAAATGCATAAATTCCCAAAATTCTAACTGCTGGATTATCATTCCTCTAATTCGGTTGTCAAAAATTTCAGGAGGTTCAACTTCAACTAATTTGAAGGTACAAGACAAACTTGTAGCAAGTTTAGTCAAAATTTCGAGTATGTTTGTATAATTTGTAATATCATTATCCAGATCTGAACTCCTATTGTAAAAAATAAGTCCGTATATTAAAAATCCCGCTGCTACTGATAAAGCTGCACCTAGTAATAATTCCTGATTTTGTTCCAAAATGCTTACTGGTGGATTGATATTTATCGTTATTACATTAAATGAGATTTGATAGCTTCCCTCATCATCATTTGCCCAAACTAGTAAAAATTTATGATCTTGATTAATTATTGATGGTTGGAGGTAATTTCCTTCATCAGGGGTGATTTTCTCTCTTACATCCCAGTTTGTACCAAAATCATTACTACTTTGGTAGAATATTCCGTTATTCTGTTCATAGACTACTATGGGAGAATTTTCGTAAGAAGTAATCCCTCCCCAACCACTATTATCTGGCTCGGTGATCTCATTTCGATGCCATTCATGGTTAGAAAGATTGTAAGACCAAAATGTTGTCATATACATCGAATGAACTTCCTGTACAAATAATAGAATTAAACCGTTTTCAGTGCATGAGCAACTCTTTACTTCTTCGTGTACTGTAACTTGACTGATTGGTACTATTTGTGAATTTGTCCAAGTAGAACTCTCTTCAGTAAGCTGTTGATATCTTATATCTCGATTACCAACATTAATAACATCATAAAAAACCCATATCGTATTCGTTTCATCAATAACAACCTGCGGATTGTTCTCATTTTCAGGTGTTGATGTCAAAAAATAAGCTTGACTCCAAGAAGCCCCATTATCACTTGAATTTTTATACCAAATATCATAATTTCCATTTCTATTTGATTCCCAGAAAATCCACAAAATTCCTGAAGTAGTGCTAACCCCTGTTGGTTGCCAATCATCCAAGGGGTTATCTGAAATTTGGATAACTTCTTGGATAACCTGACTCGTACTTTCCATACGAGCAACCCAGATTTCTCCATTACTTCCGGAGCTATTACTCCAGAGAATCCATAGATCTTCTCCGTTCCCCTTAAATATGTTTGGAGCTAAGTTGTCACCAGTATTACTCGTTATAGAAATTGATCCTTGTGTAATATCTTTATTATCAATAGTGAAACCATCTAAAATTATTCCTGACATGGAAAACGATAAAATAATTAGATAGAAAACGAGTAAGAATCCTTGTTTCCAGCGAAAATTCATTGATAGCCCTCTCTTAAATTTTAATCCTCTTAAAATGTCAATGCAACAAAGAGAGATCTTCTAATTACCTAACTGAGAAAAAGAAGACCCGATAGAACTCTATCTCTGTTTATGAGATTGAAAAGGAAAGTATCGGGTGAAGATTTTTAGTTTTTCCTTCTTCTATGATTTATTACTACAAGTAATAGCATTGGTAAAATAATCCAAAGGAATGTTAAACCTTGGGTTAAGTTTGGTGCAATGTCATTTGTAGTAGTGCTTGTCGAGGTTGTTGTTGTCGTTGTTTCATCTGCTTTCGGTACTACGATTACTGAATTCGATTCTAAACTTTCTCCAACAACATTAACCGCACGAACTATATAATAATAGGTTAAACCATTTGCTACAGAATTGTCAAGGTATTGTGCTGTTGTACTAGTTCCAATCAAACTATAATGTGAGGGAGAGGTTGATCGATATATTCGATACTCAATAATTGGAGCTCCACCAGTATCAATAGGAATATCCCATGAAAGATCGACCTGACCATCACCTGCAACTGCTTGAAGATTTTGAGGAGGGCTTGGAACTTCTAGTGATTTGGTGACAATAACATTAACAAGATCGGTTGCTGTTTGACCAAGACTATCATATACAACACACTGATATGTGTAATTAGCATAAGATAATCCATCTACATTTACAGTTATTGACTCACCAGTACTATTCCATGGTCCTAACAGAAGTAATACCCCGTCACGATATATCGAATAGCTATCTGGATCTTCTAAATCAGATGCGATCCACGTAATAGCATACCCTGTTACTCCTTCTTCATAAATTATATCCATAGGTGAATTCAATGTTGGAGGGAGATTTACAGGAGGGAGTGCTGTTACATGCACGGTAACATCACTAAATACACTCTGACTGAAGCTATCAAATACTAAACATCGATAAATGTAAATTCCAGGGCTTAATCCATCAACATTGATATGAATAGTTTCTCCAGATGAATTCCATGACCCTGAATGAATTAATGAGCCGTTACGAGTAATTTGGTAGCTCATCGGATCACTGTCGAGTGGATTCCAAACGATTTCATACCCAGTTTCATTTTCTTCGTAAGATACATCTGAAGGAGTATCAATATTTGGCGGGCTATTGATAACTATTACCTCTACTTCATCATACACACTCAAACTTCCATTATCGAACACAGTGCATCTAAATATATATGTAGCTGGAGCTAGTCCATCAATAGATACGATTATTTGTTCACTAGAAGAATTCCATAACCCAGACGTTAACAAACTTCCATTGCGTGTGATCTGATAACTTTCAGGATTAGAATCAGAAGGATTCCAAATAATTGAATGACCTGATGTCATATACTCATATGGACTATCTGAAGGCGAGTCAATCGTGGGGGGAAAATTAAGCGGAGGACCTATAGTAACTGCAACCAAAACATCATCAGAAATGCTCTGTCCGCGAGAATCAAAAACAATACATTGTAAACTGTAATTCCCTTCAGAGAGTCCATCCACATTTATAGTAATGATTTCTCCTGAGCTATTCCATGGACCTGTTTTGATTAACGTAGTATTTCGCCAGATTTCATATGAGGAAGGATCAGTATCGCTTGGATTCCAAGTAATTGTAAATCCTGTTGTATTTTCCTCATAAGAAATATCGGTTGGGCTATCTATTAATGGAGGATTATTGTAAATTAAAATTTCAACCTCATCATAAATACTTTGAGTCTCGGAATCTGTAACTGTACACCGATAAATATGCATGCCTATAGGAAGACCATCGATGTTAATTGTGATGGCCTCACCTGAAAAATTCCAAGTTCCAGATTTGATCAAAGTTCCATTTCGTGTGATTTGATAGGTAGATGGATCATTATCAGTAGGATTCCAAGTAATTGAATGACCTGTCGTCACCTCTTCATAGGTATAATTAGAGGGTGAATCAATATATGGAATTGGATTTGGAATGGGTTGAACGGACACTATAACTTCGTCGAAAGCAGTTTGTGCGATACTATCAGTTACTGTACAACGGTAACTATAACCTCCCACTCCTAGACCATCTACATTTATAACTATTGTCTCACCTGAGCTGTTCCAAGAGCCTGATTTAAGTAAACTACCATTTCTAGTAATTTGATAAGTCCCAGGATCAGTATCTGAGGGAGTCCAAGTGATCGAATAGCCAGTTTGACCTACTTCATAGTTTACATCCACAGGGGAATCAATGGTTGGAGGATTGTTTGGTTGAACAGTAACTGTTACTTCATCAAAAGTTGATTGATCCACAGAATCGTAAACATTGCATCGATAAATATATGTTCCAGCACTTAGTCCATCTACAGAAATAGTTATAGTTTCTCCTGAACTGTTCCATGTCCCTGATTTGATCAACACGCCATCACGAGTAATGTTGTAGGAAGCAGGATCGTTATCGGAGGGATTCCAAGAGATCGAATGACTAGTAGTCCCTTCATCATAACTGATGTTTGCTGGAGAATCAATGGAGGGTAAAGAGTTAACACCCGATTCATAGTATTTTACGGTAAAATTATCGAAGTAGATAACTTCTGGCATGAAGCTCGCTGAGGAAAGAGCAAATTCCATTCCTGGGTCAACAGCATTATATTCAGTGAACATTAAATTGTCATTCAGATAGAAAAATAATGTTGAACCTTCTCTTTTTGCTGAAAACTTATACCAAGTACCTTGAGAGACAGCAGTTATATTTTCAGCCTTAGTGTCAGCACTGAAAGGGTTTATCTCATAATAAACACCTTTATACATATTTCCACTATAAGTTGACATAAAAATGCTCCAGAAGCGTTGTGGAGTCGTTGAGAAGTTGGCATCAAAGACTAGTATACCCTCAAAATACGACCCAGATGCCCAATATGCATTAACAGAGACTTCCCAATCGCCAACGGCTGTAATGGGTGCTTTAATATGTCGGGAAACGCCAGTATCGGTATTGTTAATGCGAAGCATGCCATTATAAACGTACCAATCACCACTGTTTATGTTCCAATCGCTAATATCACCATCGTTGAAATCATCATAATAGGTGAGAAATGAAGGAAGTTCAGGCTCGAAAAAGCCCGTTGTTTCTTTGAAGACTTGAATACGAAAATTCCCCATATCATTCACATAAATGAAATTTGTTGAATTTATTGCAATCCCATGAGGTGTGTTAAATTTCCCATTATCAGGGCCAAAAGAGCCCCATTTGGCAATAAAGGTTCCATTACTAGTAAATACTTGTACACGATTATTTCCATGCCCAACTACGTATATATTTCCAGCAGAATCTTGTGAAATTCCCCATGGATTTTGGAATTGTCCTTCACCTGATCCAGAAGAGCCCCATTTAGTGATAAAGTTTCCATTGGCATCAAAGACCTGAATTCGGTTATTATTCCACTCAGAAACATATACTCTACCAGTAGAATCGCAAAGAACTTTTACAGGGACATTGAATTGCCCATCACCTGATCCAAATGCACCCCATTTAGAAATAAAGTTACCATTAGCATCAAATACTTGAATACGATGATTTCCTTCGTCAACAACGTATACAAAACCTGATTCATTGATAGATATTCCACTAGGGCCCACAAATTGCCCATCTCCTGACCCAGAAGAACCCCATTTAGTAACAAAGTTCCCAAGTGCATCAAAAACTTGAACTCTTGCATTGTTAATATCAGTAACATAAACATAACCAGTTACATTTATCGAAATATCTTGAGGAGCATTAAATTGGCCATCTCCCGAACCAAGAGTTCCCCATTTTCGGATAAAATTACCATTCTCATCGAATACTTGAATTCGGTTGTTTACTTGCTCTGGAACATATATAAATCCAGTAGAATTAATAGCGATCCCCCGAGATCCATCAAATTGGCCATCTCCCGAACCTGAAGAACCCCACTTATTCAGGAATTTGACTTGTGGACGGAGGTCGAAATCCACATATTTTTTGTAGTAAAGATCAAAATCTCCATCTCTGTCAGAATGGAACACAGTCCATAGAGTTCCATGAGAATCAAGGAAGAAATCGATTCCATCATCAGATTTTCCAGGGGAGGAGGAAATAGCCTCTGGTGTACTCCAAGTAGCCCCTCCATTGGTAGAATTTGTAATGTAAAGGTTATTATCACCATTGAGATATATATCTACAATAAAAATGTTGAAATTTTCATCAGCGTAAACTCCTCCGTTTAAATGTTGATCATAATCTGTGGCTTTATGTTTCGTCCAATTAGCCCCATTATCAACTGACTTATACAGAAAAGAAGCCCATAAGGTTGATGCTTCTTGCCCATACAGCAGAATAGTTCCATTATTAGTGACATACGCGTTACCTTGTATTTGTTGCTGAATGCCATGATCAGAAATCGGTAATTCTTTCATTGAAGACCATGTGACACCATTATCAGGGCTGGTGTAATAATAAAGGTTTTGAAGCCCATCTCTGTTAGCAGCAAACACAACCCATAGTGTCCCGTTCTGAGTAGTAAATGCACTAGTATGTAAATCTCTGACTGTTGCATTATTGGTCATTTGGATTGGTGATGCCCATGTTACTCCATTATCCGCAGAATAACTCTTCCAAATATCCGTATTATCCCCATTTGTAAGGGTAGAGAACCAAAAGAGCCAAATTTTTCCTTCTGAGTCAATAGTTGTTGATAATCCAAATTCTTTTCCCCCAGGTCGATCAATGATTAGTTTAGGTGCACTCCACGTAATTCCTCCATCAGTTGTGTATTGCCCACAAATATCTGAATCGCTTGCAGCCCAAAAATTACTACCAGTAAAATTAGAGTATACAACCCAAATTCTACCCAAATCATCCTCAAAAATTGAAGATACCATTTCATGTTCTGAACTTTGGTATAATCGGGTTAGATTCTCCTCGATATTCCCTAGGTTAGCATTAATAAGGAATTGATCAGGGATATAGCTTTCTTTATTGTCATAATTACTTGTTATTCGTTCAGGAATGTTGGTACGAGATAGTTGTGAATCACTAATACTATTTAGAATTATTGTGTTCTCACTTTCTCCTATATCTAATAGGAGATTTGAACCACTTAAAATAAGTAATAAACTGATGATAACATTGTAACTTTTCTTCTTTAAATTTCTTTTAGTACAGTTAAATCGTAATTGTTTCAAAATTTCATGCCCCTTCATCTGGAAAAGTGCTCCAGATCTAAGTTGGGAGATACTAAAATCTTCCTTTTTAAATGCTTTTAGGAACGCTTTTGAGTCAAGATGCACTAAACTCTCTGGTTATTTCCTTTTTCGCTCCTATTATAAGCAGATTTTTTTTAAAATTTGACTTTTTTTGTATAAATTAACAAATTTGAATCAACTTATGAATTTCTTTAGAGGGAATGCACTATGTTGTGCAAAATACAACATTTATTGACATAAAATGAACAACTGAATTAAGAATTTTCATCATTCTACATTTGAATTGTTTTCAATCAATGGCTTGTGGGAGTTAGTTTGAATAAATGATGAATTTAAGGAGGGGGCGGTATTCAGTTTTTACCAATTATTTTTTTGTTTTTATTCGATCACCGAATGCAGTTGCCCATTCTCTAATTAACTGCCAATTACGAAAATCATTCATTTTTCCATCTTGAACGACGAAACCAGCGCTAGAATTAGCAATCCGTTTAAGAAGTTTTTTTTCAAAGAATGAATAATTATTCGATGAAGATAAATCAAAAACCCCTCCAAATGCTTCAATTAACACATCTGAATGATTTAAGCCCATTTTTCTGAGAATATCTTCGAGATATTTCTTTTTTGCTTGCTTATAAGTTACGGGGTTTGCAGCTTCACCTGAACTTACGAAGAGACCAAGATGTTTTTGACTTAGCTCCTTACGATTTTTCTTAAGGAAATTAAGACCTTCCTTTGTCCATCGTCCCATGCGAATACCAGAACCGACAAGAACGCCTGCATAAGCATATAAATTTGGGATTTTCCCAGAATTACCTTTCAAATCATTTAAATCGACAGTAAAATTTTCTTGTTTTAGAATATCAGCAATTTCTTGCGAAATCTCGCTCGTCGATCCAAAACGACTTGCATATGCGATAAGTACGCGGGGATTTTCCAATGGTTTCATTCCTCTTGTTGTTCCTCAATCTTTCATCTTTTATTTTTGAATCGATTCGAGTTTCAGAGAGTTTGGTTAATGATAAGAATAACCTAGAATAGGTAGATTATTGAAAATTGAACAAAATTTTCTTGTTTTAAAAGAATTTTAAAGAGCAAAATAGCATATATTATGATTTCAGAAAGTCTACCCATTTTTTTTAAAAGATATTAAGTGTAGGTTACTTATTTAATCAATAGCTGGTGGAAGTGGACCACCACTCTCCCAATTCACAAGAATTATGAATAGCTGGAAAGGCTTTTTTAGTGGGAAATTCATGAATTCTCGGAATATTTTTGATAACGAAGTTAAAAAGAGTCCGTAATCGATTAATTGAAGTATTTCATCAGTCCTCGTACTTCTTAAACCTCTTAATTAATTCTAAAAGGCTAAAATATAAAGAATTAACCTACTGACATGTCAAAGTCAAAAATAAGATGACGAGAATGGATGTGAAGAATGATAAAAAAGAAATAATTAAGTAAAAACTCTTTGACATATCAAGAGATAGGATCAAAACCCCAGATATGAAAATAGAAGCTATTTTCTATTCTCCAGTGGACATTCTTTCAGTTTCAGAGTATTATTACGGTAAAAAAAGGTCATTCAATGGTTGGACAGAGTTGAATCAGCAGAAAAAGTACATGGATCAAAATGAACCTATTGAAGATCGCGTAAAAGATCTTCTTAGCAGATTAACACTTAATGAGAAAATTAAGTTATTGGCAGGGCATCGGTATTTTCAGACCCATTCAGTCAAAAGATTAGGTATTAAACCATTTAAAATGACCGATGGTCCACTGGGAGTAAGCGCACATTCAAGTTTATTAAAGAAAAATACATTATTTCCAGGGGGAATAAGCCTCGCTTCTTCTTGGAATCGCGATCTAGCAAAAGAATTTGGAAAAGCTACAGGAGAAGAAGTCCGAGCAACTGGTAGGCATGCACTTTTGGCACCAGGAATAAATATTGATCGATCCCCTCTGAATGGTCGTACATTTGAATATTTCTCTGAGGATCCATATCTAACCAAAGAAATCGCAATACCATTTGTTAAAGGTGTTCAAGACAAAGGAATTGCTGCATGTATAAAGCACTATTTTGCTAATAACCAGGAATTGGATAGATTCACAATATCTTCTGAGATAGATGAACGAACGTTACACGAAATATATCTACGAGCATATAAGGAAGTGATAGAGGAGGCAGACCCATGGATGCTTATGACTAGTTATAACAAGGTAAATGGTAAATATGTATTTGCTGATAAATCCCTATTGAATGATTTACTTCTTAAATGGTGCTTTTCTGGGTTTGTTGTATCAGATTGGAGTTCATTAGCTCGATCTGATCCACCCGTTTTGACTAGTGATTGCGTTAAAGCAGGGTTAGCATTAGAGATGCCAAAGTCTGTTAAATATCATCCTGAACAATTAAAGAAAGCACTTAAGGATGGGGAGATAGCAGAAAAAGATCTCGATTCTCTTCTCACAAATCTACTACGAGTAATGTTTCGTGTGGGTCTTTTTAATGATAAAAAAATTATTCCTAAAGGTTCTAGAAATACAAAAGAACATCAAGGGTTAGCACGACAAATAGCAGAAGAGAGCATAGTGTTATTGAAGAATGAGAAAGATATTCTCCCATTGAATTATGAAAAAATAAACACGTTAGCAATTATTGGACCAAATAGCAAGAAAAAATTCGGTGGTTTGCTATATGGTGGCAGTTCTGGGGTACGACCACCTTACGAAATTACGGCTTTTGAAGGTATCAAAGAGAAATGTGGGACTAATATTAAACTTACTAACGATTTATCAAGTTCTGATTATGTGATTATCGTTGCGGGATTAAACCATGATAATAATCGTCAGTTAACAGGAGGAGGACGAGATAAAAAGACAAAAGAAGTGTTATATGGTCATGACTCCGAAGGAACAGACCGATCTCGGTTAAAACTGCCTGAAGAACAAATTAAGCTGATTAAAGAAACCATTAAGATCAATAAAAATGTAATTGTCGTATTGCTTAATGGAAGTCCACTTTCCATGAGTGATTGGCTTGATAAAGTCCCTGTTGTATTAGAAGCATGGTATCCAGGCATGGAAGGAGGAAGAGCAATAGCTAATATATTATTTGGGGAAATCTCTCCTTCAGGAAAGTTACCAATTACTTTCCCAAATCATCTAAAGGATTCTCCGGCACATAAGTCTGTAAAAACCTTTCCTGGGGAAAATCTCAAAGTTTATTATGAAGAAAGAATTTTTGTTGGATATCGCCACTTTGATCAGCAAGAGATTGATCCTCTCTTTCCTTTTGGCTATGGTTTGACCTACACAACGTTTTCATTTTCCCAATTAACCCTAAATAAATCAAGAATTACAGATAATGATGAAGAATTAATTCTTATTGTGAAGATTACTAATACAGGAGAACGATCAGGTTCGGAAGTAGTACAAGTATATTTCCAGCAAATAGATTCTAGTGTCGAAAGACCTCCAAAAGAGCTGATCGGATTTGAAAAAGTTCACCTATCTTCACAAGAATCAAAAATCGTGACGATCCCAATCAAACCTAAAGATCTTGCGTTTTATGATATGCAATCAGGTTCGTGGAAACTAGAATATGGGTTGTACAAACTTATGGTTGGTAGTTCATCTCGTGATATTCATTTAGATGCCACCTTTGAATACTTGAACAAACATTAAATGAAGATTTGAGTTATTGACTTTCTATCCAGGATTGATATGGATCCAATAATGAGGATCGTATCTCTTTGTATATTTTCTTTATAGGTAGTGCACCTACGAATCCAGTTTTATAAGGTAGCAGATATTCTCCAGAAGAAGTATCAACTAAGACTGTTATTTCTGTTATATTACCAAAAAAACTTTTACGAGCTTTGGTGAAATCCCCTAAATAAGCTAAAATATCTTTAGAGACCTTTACATCTGATATGTAGATAAAAGTTAAAAAATTTTGAAGTAATCTGAAGAAACTTGATTTAAATTTAATCGTTTCAACTTTTTGTAAGTATAATTGATGGGCGGTGTCAATTGAAATGTCAGGTGGCAGTATCTTAAATAAATACCATTGCTTTCCCCTCATCAAAGAACTAGTTACCTCATACAATAGATCAAAATACACCGTTTGTGGAAATTCATTCTCAGAAACTGGTCTGTAAAAATCTCCTTTTTCCCAACCTTCTTGAACCCAATTAATGAAACCTCTTGCTCTTGACATAAGCATCATCCCTAGTGGTGGGGAAAGGTGTGATATTAAAACCCTTTTACTGATTGAAGATATTAATTAACAGAAGAACAGTCTTTCCTACGAAAGACATATTAATCTAGATTAAGTCTATTATAGGTTTTTAGAAGAAATTCTATTCCGTAATCTTGGAAGATCGCTAGCTATGAGAGGTTTACGTTTAAGGAGTAGATAGCCAAGAGCCTCGAATGCCTCAAGAACATTCATACCAGAAAGGGCAGAAGTATAAAGAAAAGGAACAGTATCATATTGAAATTCCATCTTTAATTCTTCACGAAACTGGGAAATGGTTTCTGCATCGATAAGCTGTTTGTTCTCAAGATCGCTCTTATTTCCTAACAACACAACTGGAATTGGATTTTTCCCAGCATTAGATAATATTTCAAATTTCCACTCACGTAGATTAAGTAAGGTATCTGGACGAGTAAGATCAAATACCATTATGATTCCATGTGCTCCTTTATAAAAAGTTGATCTAACAAATTCAAATCTCTGCTGGCCAGCTAAGTCCCATATCTGATATTTAATACTCATATCATCTATATCAGTAGTATGAGTCAGGATATCAACACCGATTGTCAGTTTGTAATTAGATGAGAACCCCTTACCCAAAAAACGTTCTGTAACAGCCGTTTTTCCCACTCCGCCATCACCCACCATACAAATTTTGTATAAGTCATCCCTTATATCAAAAAGACCTAATTTGAACTCTTCCATCTCCAAAGGTGTGAATTTTATTTAAGTCGTTTCTAATAAAGAAAAAATTCAGTATTTTCAACGATTAATTGAATTATTTTATATAGCGTCATATTACACATAAGAGTTACCAGATAGTTTATCCGTAGGATCTAAACCTTTTCACTTGTTCAGAGAGTCGCTTTCGGAGGATAGACTTATTTTATTCAATATATCTCTGAAATTTCTTAAATAGCTCTTAAAAGATCGTTTTCCAGAAGAAGTGAGTTCAATTAGAGTCAAAGGACTCCTCCAAGGGGACAGTTTCTTATACGTTTTTACATAGCCAGCTTTTTCTAGTTTTTTCAGATGGTGATCAAGATTACCTGGTGTTAATTTTAGCAGCTTTTGTAGTTCGGTGAAATTGATCTTTTTATGAGAGAGAAGAAGGATCATTATTGTTAGTCTGATTGAAGGGGTAAATAGTTTGTCTTCTGGTAAGATAAGGTCTGTTTTGTCCATATTTTTCCCTCAGACCTCCTCTAAAATTGATGTCGCACTTTTGATAATTCGACGACCAAATACTAGATAAGGAATCATGAATATAATAGCGATGCTTAGATAAAATACAGTCCAAATTGGTATGAAAACTGGATGATTCCAAAGTGCGAAAACAAGAATAATTCTACCTACAACCTCTACTAACGAGATCACAAGCAAAGTCAACCCAAGATGAAAGCATTCTCTGAGACCGTTCTTAATTCCTCTTTTAAGAATAAAATAAACAAGAAAAATCCCAATGACCTCCTCGAAGTAAACACTAGCGATAATCTGTAGGAAAAAAGTTAGATAAATCAGAATACATATCGCTAACCCAAACTGAATGTCCACTACTGATATAATATTTCCCCCTTGACCGATTGACGTTTTTTTCGTTGATATATATGTATAAACAAGTGTCAGCACTAACGTTATAAATAAAATAATCTGTACCACTAATCTAAATACAATAACAACCTTAACCTCGAGATTTAATGAATGTAGGAAAGTTTGATCAATTATCCAACTTAATAAAAATCGTCCGATGCCAATTATAATAATGATTAAACCAGTTGTTCTTACTAACTTGTACCTCTCATATCTCTCTGCTGTAGCAAATGCTTGTCTGAATTCCTCATCATTAATCATTTGAATTTTCTCTCTTTTATCATTATAAGGAAATCCTTCTTTATGATTATAAAAAGTGTGTTTATTCTCTGTATTACAGAGTGAATTTGAGAAGGATATCAGAAAAATTAGCCTTAAAAGCGCCGTGAATGAAGTTTGTGATAAGAAATGGCAAGTCAGATCATTCAAAAGTTAGTTACTAATTCACATTCCAAATCTGATTGTGCCTTCAAGAACAGTACCAGTAATATAAGCTGCTTTTCATTCAATCCTTTGTTCAGTTTAGAAAATTCACTATTAAGGAAACAGTAATTACAAGTAAACCCCCCATGGTGAGTTTTCTTGTTTTGTGTACATATTCAACGTCGTTATGCTGGGTTATTAGCTTTAAAAGTGGTATAAACATTAGAAGTATGATAACTTCTGTAACCCAGAAAAATAATTCAATTTGGTTACCAGAGATCAGTAAAACTCCATGGTATAGTATAGTACTCAGTAAATACAGACTAATAACTACAAAAGCGGCCTTTCTGGTCCCAAATTTAACAGGGACAGTATTTTTCTTATTTTTGCCATCCCATTCTACATCAGCAATATCCTTTTGCATTTCAAATGCAATAACTACAATAAAAATTAAGAGGAAAAATAATATAATCTCAATTGACACTCCATTTTGACTAGTAGCAAATACTCCAACAAGAAGTGCTGATGAAATGCCAAAAGAGGTTATAATATTCTTTAATAGTAAAATATTTTTTAACCTCCATGAATAGAGGACGGATAAAATTGCAACGCTTGCGGATAGAAGAAATGAATAGAGATTTAAATATAAAGCGAGTAATAACCCGATTAATGTTTCTAGACTAAAAAGAATGGTTGCTTCTTTAACAGAAATCCCTTTCCTAGGAATGGGCCTATTTGGTTTTTGAAAAAAGTCAATATCTCTGTCCAAAATATCATTTATCGTATTAGTGCTAGCAGAAACTAAAAATCCCACTAAAAAACCAGTAAACAAATTCAAACTTGGCACTGACCCTTTTAAGGAAATGATCATTCCAAAAATGACAACTAGTCCCACCATTGTCGAAGCTTTGATACGTGCTAAATCAGTAATAGCTTTTAATTCCATTTTAACACCATTAATAGATACGATTTTTAAATTCACAATTGACTATTATGATTGATGTAGTGGCTATTCCTATAAAGAGAAAATCATTAACGTAAATTATTGTTATTCATATTACATTCCAAATCCGCCTGTAACTTCAAGAACAGTACCAGTTATGTACGCAGCTCTATCACTTAATAAAAAGACAACGGCATCAGCAACGTGCTCAGTTTCACCCATTTTTTGCATCGGAATCTGATTCACCATCATCGTGATAACTTTTTCAGGCATCTTTTCAGTCATCGGAGTTCGAATAAACCCTGGTTGAATGGCATTACTACGAATGTTTTTCCTTGCATACTCTTTTGCCAAAGACTTAGTAAATCCAACGACTCCTGCTTTCGTTGTAGCGTAATTTGTTTGACCAAAATTACCGATTTTTCCAACTATGGATGAAATATTAACTACTGATCCTCCTCCCTCCATATATTGGATAGCTGTTTGTGTTGACAAGAAAACTCCCTTCAAATTGACTGCTAATACAGCATCCCACTTCTTATCGTCCATTTTCTTGAGAGTGGAATCTAAAGTTATTCCAGCATTATTCACTAGTCCCCAAACTTTACCTTCCCCAAGCTCTTTTGCTGCTAGAGCAAGTTTTTCACAATCTTCACGATTGGTTACATCGCTTTTTAATCCAATAACCTTAATTTCATATTTTTTCTCTAATTCATTGGCTGTTGCTTCTGCTGTTTTCTCATCAATATCACCAATAACAATATTAGCACCTTCTGCAGCACATTTTTCAGCAATTGTTTTTCCAATACCTCTACCACCGCCAGTGATGAGGATCGATTTTCCTTCTAATAATTTTTCCATTTATTCATCCTTCAGTAATTGTTAGTTTTATAATTTTGTTCTAATGTTTAATTTATTCAAAAAGCATAACCAAGGCTTCACCCGTAACTACTTCCTCCTCTCTCTGATTACTACATGTTGTTGAAAGAGTAAGACGTTTTTTCTCAACATTTTTACTTATAACTTCAGTTTTAGTTTTGATTATATCACCAATTCGTACAGGTTTTTTGAATATCACGGTTTGTTTCATATATATTGCGCCAGGGAGTTGTTTAGCTAATGTGGCCGAAATATACGCTACTGATAACACTCCATGAGCGATACGGCCTTTGAAAATTGTTGTTTTAGCAAATTCTTCATCCATATGGACAGGATTAAAATCGCCTGAAACCTCTGCAAACTTAACAATATCTTCCTCTGTGATAGTATGACTACTCTCAGCCTTAAATCCAATCTGAATTTCACTATACTTCATCTATTACTTACTATCCGTTTAGTTTTAGTTATCTCAATCTTTTGACCGTTTGACAAAGAGATTAAAAATCTATATAGAGGAAGAATGAAATTAGAGAATTATCGGTAATTTTCTTATTATTCATTCAATTTAATTTTCAGATAGAGTTAATTCTATTCTTAATTTATCTGAAGCTACATGTTCACAACATATAATATTACTTGGAAAAGAACCAAAAGGCCAAAAATACAAGTTAATAGGGTGAAAAACAATAATAAACATCTTAAAATTGGTCTATATTATATTTCTCCTAAAGTCTGTCTATCTGAAAAAAATAATCCAATCATACGCTAATCCTATTGATCCTCGTGTATTTACAATCCATTTTCTCATAGCTATTGCTTTGATATTCCTCGCTCTAGGATTTTT